>NZ_JBHVVI010000178.1:0-14205 GCF_042883685.1 Kitasatospora sp. NPDC058190 | reverse complement strand
GGGGGGCGGCGGGGGGGGGGGGGGGGCCGCGGGGCTAGTGTGGTGTGGTGGGGGGGGCCGGTGGGGCGGTCGCGGTCCCCCCCCCGGGCGGGGCCGCCCCACCGCTCAGTGGCGATCAGAGGAGCCCGAAGTCGAACTGCGTGAGGACTTGCGCCAGGTGAGCTTCAGGGAAGCTGCGTTGGGGTGGAGCGTCATGTGAGCTTGTCTCTCTGGTCAGTGATGATGGCGAGCGAGTCGTCGAAACCGAGGGTGTCGGCCCTGATTGCGTCGAACTTCGCTCCGTAGATTTCTACGTCGGTGACCTCTTCGACCCAGAGGTTGCTCAAAGTGCCGTCCACCATGACGACATCTTCGAGGACGCGCGCCGACTGCCCGAGCTGATCGCCCGAGGAGCGGTCAAAGGCGCATCGTGAACCAGGTGGTCTTGCCGTCGTCGTCGGGCCGCACGCCCCATTCGTCGGCGAGGGCGTCGACGAGGGCGAGACCACGCCCGGACTCCTCCTCGCCGGTGGCCGGGCGCGGCTGCGGGAGTTGCGAGCTGCCGTCGCTGACCTCCACGGTGAAGGCGGTCGCGGTGCGGCGCAGCCGCAGCCCGATGGGGCCGTGGGCGTGTCGGACGGAGTTGGTGACCAGTTCGGACAGCAGGAGGATCACATCGTCCGTTCGGTGGTCGAATCCCCAGCCGGCGAGCGCCTTGCCGAGGAAGGCCCGGCCCTCGCGCACGGCGGCCGGGGCGTCCGGCAGGTCGGTGGCGGCGGTGGCGAGGGGCGGTTCGGGCATTCGGGCCAGCAGCAGGGTGACGTCGTCGTTGTGCCGGTGCGGGTCGGGCAGTAGTCCGGCGATGACGCGGTCGGCGGCGTTCTCCAGGTCGGCGCCGGTGGCGAACGCCCGGTCCAGGGCGCCGACCAGATCGGTGACCGCCGACTCGATGTCACCGCCGGGGGTCTCGATCAGCCCGTCGGTGTACAGGACGAGCGTGGAGCCCGGGGGCATGGCCGTGCGGGTCTGCTGGTGCGGGATGCCGCCGACGCCGAGCGGTGCGCTCACCAGGGTGGGCAGGGGGCGGAAGGCCTCGCCGGGGACGGCGACGAGCACCGGCAGGTGCCCGGCGGAGCAGACGATGACCTCGCCGCTGTCCGGGGCGATGACCAGGTAGCAGCAGGTGACGAGCTGCTCCGGGAGGTCCAGGTCGGTGACCATGGCGTCCAGGGCCTGCATCAGGCGGCGCGGTGGCATGCCGGTCTTGGCCAGCGCGTGGGCGGCGGAGCGCATCTGTCCCATCGCGGAGGCAGCCTCCAGGCCGCGGCCCATGACATCGCCGATCAGCACGCCGACCCGTCCGGCGCCGAGCGGGATGAGGTCGAACCAGTCGCCGCCGACGCCCGCCCCCTGGGTGGCCGGCAGGTACCGGCTGGCGGTGGCCAGCCCGGCGATCGCAGGCGGGGTGCCCATCAGGCTGCGCTGGAGGGTGAGGGCGATGTGCCGCTGCTGCTCGTACAGCGCGGTCAGTTCGGCCTCTGCCCGTTTGCGGTCGCTGATGTCCCGGACGATGGCGCACGCGCCGACCACGGTTCCGTCGGCGGTGCGGGTGGGCCACAGGGTGACGTCGACGTCGAGCAGTTTCCCGGAGCGGGTGAGGCGCAGGGTCTCGAAGTGCTCGACCTTCTCCCCCTTGCGCAGCCGCTGCAGCAGGGTCGCGATCTCGGCCCGGCGGGCGGCCGGGGCGAGCATGGTGATGGGGCGTCCGATGACCTCGCCGGTGGTGTAGCCGTAGAGCCGTTGGGCCGCGGCGTTCCAGTAGGTGATGCGCCCGTCGAGGGTCTTGGCGAGGATCGCGTCCTGCGAGGACTCGACGAGGGCGGCCAGCTCGGTGATGCGCGCCTCGGCGGCCTTGCGGTCGCTGACGTCGCGGACGGCGGCGGAGAAGAGCAGGCCGTCGGTGGTTTCGAGGGGGCTGAGGCTGATCTCGACGGGGAATTCGGTGCCGTCCTTGCGCAGGCCGTGGAGTTCGAGTCCGGCGCCCATGGGGCGGACCTGGCGGTTGGCGGCGTAGGCGTCGCGGTGGTGGGCGTGGTGGGTGCGGAAGCGGTGGGGGACGAGGAGTTCGACGGGGTGGCCGAGGAGTTCGTCGCGGCGGTAGCCGAAGAGGGCCTCGGTCTGGGCGTTGACGAGGGTGATGGTGCCGGTGTCGTCGACGATGACCATGGCGTCCGGGGCGGCCTCCAGCAGGGCGCGGAAGCGCTGTTCGGCGGCCTTGCGGTCGCTGACGTCGCGGACGGCGGCGGAGAAGAGCAGGCCGTCGGTGGTTTCGAGGGGGCTGAGGCTGATCTCGACGGGGAATTCGGTGCCGTCCTTGCGCAGGCCGTGGAGTTCGAGTCCGGCGCCCATGGGGCGGACCTGGCGGTTGGCGGCGTAGGCGTCGCGGTGGTGGGCGTGGTGGGTGCGGAAGCGGTGGGGGACGAGGAGTTCGACGGGGTGGCCGAGGAGTTCGTCGCGGCGGTAGCCGAAGAGGGCCTCGGTCTGGGCGTTGACGAGGGTGATGGTGCCGGTGTCGTCGACGATGACCATGGCGTCCGGGGCGGCCTCCAGCAGGCCGCGGAACCGTTCCTCCTCGCCGTCCTTCGGTGCACTGTCCGGAGTGTCCGCGGTAAGTCCGTTTCCGCTTGCCGTGGCTCCGTCATCCGGTTGGCGGGGCGGTTCGGACGTCGATGCTCTGCTCGTTGTGTCTTCCACGCCCGACCCCTTGCTCTCCTGTACGCGGCGTTGCGGACTCACCCCAGCGCATGATCGGACAGTAGGACCCTGCATGTTCGAAAATAAGTCGATGTTGGCATTTCTGGAGTGTTCCTGAGAATGATTGATCGAGGGCGGAGCGGTCTTGGCGGATCGGCGGGGGGAGTTGCCCCGGGGCATGCTGCGGTGCACCGGAATGACCGGTATGAGCCCGCAGGAGGCCCCGTCTTTCAGGAAGGGGAGAAAGTCACCATGGCCGGATGCCCTCGGGTTGCCGCGCCCCGCGTTCCTCCGGGTGCCCGGTGACGGCCGTTCGTGTCCGTTCGCGCCCTAGAAGGGCGGCCAGTCGGAGCCGGGCGGGGGAGTGACCTGCGGCCGCTGGCGCTTCTCGCCCTGCGGGTCCGTCGGCCAGCGCTGGTCGATGACGACTGCGGCCTCCTTGCAGGCCGTGCAGGCGTTGTCCCGGCCCGGCAGCCAGTAGTACGGGGAGGCGTGCATGCCCTCCTGCCGGATGCCGCACAGGGTGCTGCCGAAGTACCCGTAGGCATGGGCGACATCGGCGGGCAGGTGCTCCGACTCGGCCCGCTCCCAGCGCCACTGGGGCGGCTCGTAGCGCGGACGTGAGACCTCCTGGGCGTCGTGCCCGAACTCGGTCCACGCGTAGCACCAGGCGCAGAACCACCTCTCCTTCACCGGGAGGGCCCAGTCCGGCCGAGGTTCCGACACCGGCACCGGCCGCATCTCGTGGTCGCACACATCGCAGGTCACAGCCGAACTGTCCCAGGCGCCACTGACAGGGCGCTCAGGGCTTGGTCCAGGTCAGCGAGTAGCGCCGCAACACGTGCCACCGGTAGCGAGCCCCGGGCAGCACCCGCCCGGAAATCTCCCGCACCTCTCGGTAGCTCATCCCCGGCGCGGCCATCGGCATGCCCTCCGGTTCGCTCGCCCGCCGCACCGCCTTCACCGCCCGCACCAGCGGCGCGGCCGCGATCCGCCGGGCCCACTCCGCCGTCGACTCCTCCCGTGCCAGGCCGACCACCACCAGGGCCCCGCCGGGGCACAGTAGTTCCCGCATCCGGGTGAGGGCGGCCTCGAAGTCCATGTGGTGCACGGCGGTGACCGAGCAGACGAAGTCGAAGCCCTCGCCCGGCAGGTCGAGGGTGAGGAAGTCCCCCTCCAGAAAGGTGGGTTCGGGGTAGGCGGCCCGCGCCCGCGCGACCATCTCACCGGAGAGGTCCACTCCGACCACCCGCCCGCACCGCCGCGCCAGCCGCGCCGCCAACAGCCCGTCCCCGCACCCCACGTCCAGTGCCGCCCGGCACCCGGGCGGCACCGCCCGCAGGATCCCGGGGTGGCGGGCCACATTGGTGTTCCAGTACGGAGCTTCCCTGTGCATAACCCCCGCCAGGATTGTTCGACGTCACCGCTGGTTGTGGATCAGGTGCCTCATTGCCATTCGGGCCAGGTAGTCGATTGAATCAGCATGGGCGCCGGACCTGAGGGCTTCCGCTTCAAGCGCTGTGACGATCCTGTTGCCGAGTTCGACCGATGGGATCCGATGGCCGGAGAGGATCTCCGACAGGGATGAGCGGCTGACCCCGCTCAGGAACTCGAGCTCCCGCAGTGCGGTGTTCCCCGCGGAGGCTCGCAGGACTTTCAGGGTCGCTGCGAACCCGAGGACGGAACGCGCTCTGTCCCGCGCGAGTAGTGGGCCGGCGGGATGCTCGACGGTGAGCAGCTCAAGCTCGCTCAGCGCCTGTTGTATGGCTGCGTCGAGGTGCCTTTCGTTCGTCGTGTAGCTGACGTTTGCCTCTGTGTGCAGTGCGTCCTCGGTGAGGCTCCGGCGCGCCATCCACTCCGACTCGTCTCCTCCCCAGGCGGCGACGATCTTCGCCAGCGTCTTGCGGCTGGGCAGGCGCTTGCCGTTGAGGGCGGCGTAGACCGTGGAGGCGGCGATGCCATGGGACGTCACCAACTCCTCCACCGTGGCCGCCGTGACGGGTGCCCGGTCGCGGAGGGCCCGCAGGGCGGCCGCGAACTCGGCGAGCGGGCTCCCGGTGGGGAGGGGTGGTAGATGGCGCCCCATAGTTCTGGTTACTCCTCTTTTCTGAGCGTTCTGTTCTGCTTAGAGCTGGATAGAACAACTAACAGCTCACCGTCAAAATGCCTGTACAGCATGCATGTTGATGTGTTTGACGGTACCGCTTTCCGGCCTCTACTGTCCGAGGCTATCGGACAAGACGCCGGACAGATGCCCGGCTGCACAGAGGAGTTGGCGCAGTGGGCCTGACGGTCGGAATGCGCATCGCGATGATGGTCATCGCGGCGCTGGTCTCGGTACTCGTCGGCATCGGGGCGGGGCTGCTGGCGCGCGGTGACGGGACGAGCCCGCGGGCGTCGGTGTTGCGGGCGGGTGGGGCGTTCGCCGTGGCGATGACGCTGCTGGTGGGGGTGCTGACCGCGGTGGGGGCGTTCTCGCAGGGGAGTGCCTGAGGTGTCCGGCCTGCTGTGCGACCGCCGACGCCATGGGTGACGAGGCGCATGTGAAGCGGCCGGCGCCCGGCCGTGGGAGCCGGGCGCCGAGGGTGAGTCAGCTGCTCCGCGGCAGGTGGCGGGCGAAGAAGCGGGCGGCGCTGTCGGCCTCGAAGCGGGGGAGTTCCTTGTGCTTGCCCGAGTTCACATGCAGCGACTTCTCCTTCGAGGCGAAGGCGTCGAACAGTGCGAGGCCGGCCTCACGGGTGATGTGCTCGTCGTCCCACTGCATGTCGTACTCGATCGGGATGGTGATCCGCTTGGCCTTCTCGGCCAGGGTGTCGGGCCAGTGCTGGCCGAAGACCGCGGCGGTGATCCGGGGTTCGGTGGCCACGAACGGCAGTCCGATCGCGGTGCCCATGTTGATTCCCCAGAAGCCGACCGGCCCGTCGGCGCCGATCTCCGGCAGCTCCTGGAGGGCGTCCAGGGCGGCCCGGTACTCGGGTACGGCGAGGTCGGCGAGGTGGTCGTTGTAGCGGACGACGATCGGGCCTTCCGGTTCGCCGGCCGCCCGGGCCCGGAACAGCTCGGCGATTTCGGCCTCGTCGTGTGCCGTTCGCGGCCGGTCGCCGTGGCCGGGTGCGTCGAGGACGGCGACGTGGAAGCCGCAGCCGGTCACGAGGAGTCGGGCGCGGCCGGACATGGCCGGGTGCTTCTTGTGGTTGCCGCCGCCGTGGGCCATCAGGACCAGGGGTGCGCGGTCGGCCGCGGCGGAGGCCGGCGACCAGAGGACGCCGGGGACGTCGCCCAGGGTGAAGCCACGTTCGCGGATGCCGTTCGAGGGCGAGTCAGAGGTGAACTGGAGAGAGTACATAGCGTGTTGCCTTTCGGGGATGCCCAAACGTGTTCAGGGGCTCCCGGCGGACAGCTATGTCTATCGCCCGACCGTGACGGAGAGGGGGAGCACCCACATCGATACAGCGTTCATGGGGGTCTCACCTCCTCGTTCGGTGTCGCGGTCGAGGGAGATCCTGCAGCCTGGACGGCCCCTGGCGCAAGCCCGTTTTCTCCTCACCGGCCGTCAAGTGCCGCTGCCACGGCAGCCTCCGCATGCAGACGAGCGGTGGGGAACACCGGGACCGGGCTGTCCTCGGCCCGGACCAGGAGTTCGATCTCGGTGCAGCCGAGGACGATCCCCTCCGCCCCGGCCGCCACCAGCTCCTCGATCACCCGCCGGTAGGCCGCCCGGGACTCCTCCCGGACCTCCCCGACGCACAGCTCCTGGTAGATCACCCGGTGGACCAGGGCGCGCGAATCCGCCTCCGGCACCAGGACGTCCAGTCCGCCGGAGGCCAACCGCCCCCGGTAGAAGTCCTGTTCCATCGTGAACGCCGTCCCCAGCAGCCCCACCCGCCGAACGCCCGCCGCCCGGACGGCTGCCGCCGTGGCATCGGCCAGGTGCAGCAGCGGCACGGAGACCGCCGCCGCGACCTGGTCGGCGACCTTGTGCATGGTGTTGGTGCAGATCAGCAGCAGGTCCGCGCCCGCCGCCTCCAGTGAGCGCGCCGCGCCGGCCAGGATCGAGCCGGCCTCCTCCCATCGCCCCGCCGCCTGCAACTGCTCGATCTCGGCGAAGTCCACCGAGTAGAGCACCAGTTGGGCGGAGTGCAGCCCGCCCAGCCGGTCCCGGGTGAGCTCGTTCAGCAGGCGGTAGTACTCGGCGGTGGATTCCCAGCTCATGCCGCCGATCAGTCCGAGGGTCTTCATGGGCCAGTTATAAGCCAGATTCGAGCATCGAGGCAAGCATATAAGAATACCTTTGAGATGTTCCCGGTCCTACCGCGGCACCCGGTGCTGCCACTCCCGGGCGAACACCACTGACCCCGCCTCCAGCGCCCGCAGCTGCACGATGCTGATGAAGTGCCCGGCGTCGCACCGCAGTTGGGTGCGGGTCTGGACGGTGACGTCCCAGCCGATGTCCGGCCGTTCCAGCCGCACCGTGTGGTCCGTACGGGCCTGGGCGCTGAGCGGGGCGCCGGTGAGCACGCGGTACGCGGTGACGGTGTGCTCGTCGCGGACCAGCCCGTCGGGGTGGGTGCGGGTGCCGTCGGTGGCGGGGGAGAGCTCGATGCGCCACTCGTGGCGGCCGATGTCGTGGATGGTGACGTGCTCGGGCCGGGCGGTGAGCGGCTCGGTGAGGTGGATGTCCAGCGGGTCGGGCAGCGAGGGCGCCCCGAAGGTGACGGGCGCGACGCCGGCGTCCGCGGCGAGGTGGCGCACGGGCAGGCCGAGGGTGGAGCGGGACGGGTCGAGGGCGTACCCGGTGTCGTCGGCGGACGGCCACACCCACGGCCAGTAGACGGAGGAGAGGGCGAGTCGCAGCCGGTGTCCGGCCGCAACGGTGGCCGCGCAGGCGGCGAGCTCGACCTCGGCGTCCGGCCCGGTGGCGGTCAGCACGCCCCGGGTGAGCAGCTGCGAGGTGCCGTCCGGGCCGACCGTGCAGAGCCGGGCCACGACCTGGACGGACCCGCCGTCCTCGCGCGGCCGAAGCCGCAGCCGTGCCGTCGGGGCGCCGAGCAGCTCGATCGGCTCGGGCAGCGGCAGGGAGTCGAAGCAGACCGAGCGGCCGTCCTCCTCGCGCTGGTCCGGTGGTTGGTCGGCGGGGCGGCCGTGCGGGACGTAGGCGCCGGCGTTGAGGCCGGTGTGCTGCGGGGAGCGGACGTGGACGTAGCGGTCGTCGGAGGCGGTGCCGGCGGTGCGCAGCTGGCCGTCCAGGTCGTAGTGGATCTCCCGGACGTCGGGGGAGGGCCAGCTGTCCGCGCCGGTCCAGCGGGTGCTGATCCAGCTGCGCAGGGCCGGTTCCTTGAGGGCGCCGGTGTCGACGCCGCGCAGCCAGTGGTCCCACCAGCGCAGGGTCTCGGGCAGGGCGGCCTCGGGCAGGCCGTGCGGCCAGGGGCCGAGCAGGGCGTGCGCGGTGGGGGACTCGGCCAGCAGGCGCAGCACGAAGGAGCAGGACGGGTCGCCCCAGCCGGCGACCGCGAACACCGGGACGGAGACCGGCACGGTGGTGTCCCCGGCGGCGAGCCAGGCGTCGACCGGGGGTTCCAGCGACTCCAGCCGGGCCAGCCAGCCGGGCCGCCAGGCGTCGCCGGTGTGCCGGGGGTCCGGTGGGAGGGCGGCGTCGGCGATCAGGGCGGTGAGCCGGGTGTGCAGGTCGGCGGCGAGGACGGCGCCGCCGAGCCGGTGGCCGCCCTCGGGGCAGCCGACGACCACCGCGCCGACGGTGTTCGGGGTGCGGGCGGCGAGCCGCAGCGCGGTGGTGGCGGCCGCGCCGACGCCGAGCAGGCCGACCCGGCCGTTGCACCAGGGGCGGCGGGCGAGCCAGTCGACGACGGCGGTGCCGTCGGTGAGTTCCTGCTCGCCGTCGGGTTCGGCGGGCAGGCCGCCGGAGTTGCCGTGGCCCCGGGTGTCGACCCGGACGGTGGCGTAGCCGTGGCCGGCGTACCAGGGGTGGCGGCGGGCGTCCTCGGCGGCGGTGCGGTCGGAGAGGCGGCCGGCCGAGTACTCCAGCAGGGCCGGGACGGGCTCGTCGCTGACCGGGCGCCACAGCCGGGCCGCCAACTGGGTGCCGTCGGGCAGCGGGATGCGGACGTCCTCGCGGGTGGTGTGGAAGGGGTACGACGGCATGGCCGCTCCCATCGGGTACCGGGCCGGTGAGCGCCGAGCGGCCCGCGGCGCGTACGGGGTCGCGCCGCGGGCTGTCGGCATTCCGACCCTAGGGGAGGAAGCGGTGGATTTCCTGACGAGCTGGGCGAAGTGGCTGTGCCTGGCTCGGTCGGGCGGTGGCGTTGAGGAGCGGGGCGGAGACCGAGCCGTAATTGCGTATGACTTGCAACTACTCGCCCCAAGGGGGAAGGATGGCCCAGCTTCGCCCGCAGCACCCGAAAGGACCCCAGGATGTCCAGCGCCGACGCAGGTGCCCCGCCCGTCAGATGGCGCGACCGGCTCACCCGTGAGGAGTGGATGCGCCTGGCCGGGATGGGCGGCTTCATCCTGGCGCTGCACGTGGTCGGCTGGTTCACCCTGCTGGCGCTGGTCGCGCCGGAGCACTACGACGTCGGCGGCCAGGTCTTCGGCGCGGGCATGGGCCTGACCGCCTACACCCTCGGCATGCGGCACGCCTTCGACGCGGACCACATCGCGGCGATCGACAACACCACCCGCAAGCTGATGGGCCAGGGCAAGCGGCCGCTGTCGGTCGGCTTCTGGTTCTCGCTGGGGCACTCCTCGATCGTCTTCGGCCTCTGCGCGCTGCTCGCCTTCGGCATCCGCTCGCTCGCCGACCAGGTGGAGGCGGACGACTCGACCCTGCACCGGATGACCGGTCTGATCGGCACCGCCGTCTCCGGCTCCTTCCTGCTGCTGCTCGGCCTGATCAACCTGGGCGCGTTCAACGGCATCCTCAAGGTGTTCCGCCGGATGCGCGAGGGCGAGTACGACGAGGCCGAGCTGGAGCGCCAGTTGGAGCGGCGCGGGCTGATGAACCGGATCCTCGGCAAGGTCACCCGGGCGGTCACCAAGTCCTGGCACATGTACCCGGTGGGCCTGCTGTTCGGCCTGGGCTTCGACACCGCCACCGAGGTGTCGCTGCTGGTGCTGGCGGGCGGCGCGGCGGCGTTCTCGCTGCCCTGGTACGCCCTGCTGACCCTGCCGATCCTGTTCGCGGCCGGGATGAGCCTGCTGGACACCATCGACGGCTCGTTCATGAACTTCGCCTACGAGTGGGCGTTCTCCAAGCCGGTCCGCAAGATCTACTACAACCTGACCGTCACCGGTCTGTCGGTGCTGGTCGCGCTGGTCATCGGCCTGATCGAGCTGATCGGTCTGATCGGCGAGAAGCTGGACATCACCAGCGGCCCGATCGCCTGGATCGGCGCGCTGGACCTCAACTTCGTCGGCTACGCGATCGTCGGCCTGTTCGTGCTGACCTGGATCGGCGCGATCGCGTTCTGGAAGTTCGGCAAGGTCGAGGAGAAGTGGTCGGCGGGGCTGGCCGCGGCCGAGTCGGAGTGACCGGCGGGAAAGCGCCCTCCACGAATCCGGGGGGCCGGTGACCGGGGTCTGGTCACCGGCCCCTCGGGGCTTTTCGGGGCGTGCGGGACGGACCGCTACCGCAGGGCGGCGAGCACCGCGTCCGCCATCACCTTCTCGCCGGTCGCGTTCGGGTGGAACGGCACGGCGGGCGAGCCGGGCAGCGCGCCCTCGATCCAGCGGTCGTCCGAGCAGACGTCGTGCCCGAGGGTCGGCGTCGCGGTGTCCACGTACGTCGCGCCGCCCGCCGCCGCCGTGGACTTGAGGGCGGCGTTCAGCTTGTTGAGCACGCCGTACATGTACTCGACGTCGCCCGGCGTCACCGGCTGGCGCAGGACGCACGTCGAGCCGTCGGCGGGCAGCACGGACGGGTAACCGACCAGCAGCACCTTGGCCTTGGGGGCCTTGGCGTGGATCTGCTGCAGGGTGGTGGCGATCTGCGGGGCGATCGTGGTGGTGATCCGCTCGGCCAGGTCGTCGTTGCCGTACTGCCAGGACCAGGTGTTCCAGTCCCAGTAGCCGTGGTGGTAGACGTCCTTGCAGGGCGTGCCGAGCGGGTTGACCACCGCGCCGGCGATGCAGGTGGCGACCAGTTCGCCGAGACCGAGGTCGCTGGAGGCGAGGTCGTTGCCGCCGATGCCGAGGGTGACCAGGTCGGTGTCGCCGGTCACCGAGTCCAGCTGCGGGTCATTGACGCGGATGAAGGCGTCGTACTGCGGCTGCGTCATCGCCTTGACCTTGGCGGCCGCGCAGGTGACGTCGGTGTACGCGCCGGCCTTGAGCGCGGCGGCGACCAGGTGGCCGTAGTTGTGGTCGGAGCGCAGGCACAGTCCGGCCGACTGGCCGGGCACCCCGGCGCCGGCGGCGTAGGAGTCGCCGAGGGCCACGTAGTGCTTCGGCGCCGCGGTGGCGGCCTGGGCGGTGGTGGAGGTGAGCGCGAGGGCGGCGCCGAGGGCGACCGCGGCGAGCGCGGTGGAATTGCGGAGTCGCCGGGAATTCCGGGCAGGGCGGAGCACGGTTCCTCCTGGGGGAGAGAAACGACGGGTGGGGGTCGTGCCGAGCCGGGCCACAGCTACTCGCAGGTAAGTTACTGCCAGGTTTCGCGCACGTCCATCGTTCCGGCGGAAATTCCGGAAATTCCGTCAGATGGCACTGGGTGACATTTCGAATTCCGCTCCACCGCGTATCGGAGATATTTCCGAAACGGGGTGGAGCGGAATTCATGCCGGCGCTTGTTACCGACCGGTTGACCGGGCGTCACCCCAGGCCGCACTATCGGCGCACACCGACAGCCGCGACGGAGGACTGCGCAATGGCCCTGGACGCCGACGTCATCGTCATCGGAGCGGGACTCGCCGGCCTCGCCGCCACCGCCGAACTCGCCGACGCCGGACAGAAGGTGATCCTGCTCGACCAGGAACCCGCCGCCTCGCTCGGCGGCCAGGCGCACTGGTCCTTCGGCGGCCTCTTCCTGGTCGACTCGCCCGAGCAGCGCCGGATGCGCATCCGCGACTCGCACGCGCTCGCCCGTCAGGACTGGCTCGGCACCGCCGGCTTCGACCGGCCCGAGGACGCCTGGCCGCGCCGCTGGGCCGAGGCCTACGTCGACTTCGCGGCCGGCGAGAAACGCTCCTGGCTGCACGGCATGGGCGTGCGGTTCTTCCCGGTGGTCGGCTGGGCCGAGCGCGGCGGCTTCCTCGCCGACGGGCCCGGCAACTCGGTGCCGCGCTTCCACATCACCTGGGGCACCGGGCCCGGGCTGCTCGCCCCCTTCGTCCGGCGGGTCCGCTCCGCCGCCGCCCGCGGGCTGGTCGACCTGCGCTTCCGGCACCGGGTCACCGGGCTGACCGCCACCGCGGGCACCACCGACACCGTTACCGGCGAGGTGCTGGTCCCCAGCCCGGCGGGCCGCGGCGAGGCCAGCTCGCGCGAGGTCGCCGGGAGCTTCGAACTGCGCGCCCAGGCCGTGGTCGTCACCTCCGGCGGCATCGGCGGCAACCACGACCTGGTCCGCAAGGCCTGGCCCGCCCGGCTCGGCACCCCGCCCGCCAAGCTGCTCTCCGGGGTGCCCGCGCACGTCGACGGCCTGATGCTGGAGATCACCGGGCGGGCGGGCGGCAACCTGATCAACGGCGACCGGATGTGGCACTACACCGAGGGCATCGAGAACTGGGACCCGATCTGGGCCCGGCACGGCATCCGCATCCTGCCCGGCCCCTCCTCGCTCTGGCTGGACGCCCGCGGCCGGCGACTGCCCGCCCCGCTCTTCCCCGGCTTCGACACCCTTGGCACACTCGAACACATCATGGCGAGCGGCCACGAGCACACCTGGTTCGTGCTCAACCAGCGCATCATCGAGAAGGAGTTCACCCTCTCCGGCTCCGAACAGAACCCCGACCTCACCGGAAAATCCGTGCGCGGGGTGCTCGGACGGGCGCTGCCCGGCGCCCCCGGCCCGGTCCAGGGGCACCTGCGGCACGGGCCCGACTTCGTGGTCGCCGGCAACCTCGCCGACCTCGCCCGGGGCATGAACGCCAAGACCCGCGAACCGCTGATCGACCCGGACGAACTGCGCCGCACCGTCGAGGACCGCGACCGGCAGGTGGCCAACCCCTTCGCCAAGGACCTCCAGATCACCGCCATCCAGGGCGCCCGCCGCTACCTCGGCGACAAGCTCGTGCGCACCGTCGCCCCGCACCGCATCCTCGACCCGGCCGCCGCCCCGCTGATCGCCGTCCGGCTCAACATCCTGACCCGCAAGTCGCTCGGCGGACTGGAGACCGACCTGTCCTCGCGGGTGCTGCGCCCGGACGGCGAGGCGCTGCCCGGCGTCTACGCGGCGGGCGAGGCGGCCGGCTTCGGCGGCGGGGGAGTGCACGGCTACCGCTCCCTGGAGGGGACCTTCCTCGGCGGCTGCCTGTTCTCCGGGCGCACGGCGGGCCGGGCGGCGGCGGAGGCGGTGGCTTAGCGGCCCTCGGCGGTACGGGCGTTGACGGTTGGGGCTTCGGCGGTACGGGCGTCGGCTCCCCGGCTGTCAGGCGCCCCGTACGCCGTCGCGGTGCGCCCCCTCCCCCGTCGAGGATGGCCAACTGTTGTCAATTTCATCAGAATTCCTCAATATTTCGGGCATTTCGCCTGGCTGCCGGTGGTGGGCGGTACGGTCGTCTGGTGATCGTGACGCAGGCGTACCGCTTCGCGCTCGACCCGACTGGGCGTCAGGTCGGTGCGTTTCTGCGGCATGCCGGGGCGGCGCGGGTGGCCTACAACTGGGCGCTCGCGCGGGTGAAGGCGAACCTGTCCCAGCGGGAGGCGGAGAAGTCCTACGGCATCGAGGATCTGACGCCATCGTTCGGCTGGTCGATGTACTCCCTGCGCAAGGCGTGGAACCAGGCCAAGGACGATGTAGCGCCGTGGTGGGCCCAGTGCTCCAAAGAGGCCTACATCACCGGTCTGGAGCAGCTCGCCACGGGGCTGAAGAACTGGTCCGACTCCAGGAGGGGCGGGCGCAGGGGCCGTCCGATGGGCTTTCCGCGCTTCAAATCGAAGAACAAGGCCGTCAAGTCCTGCCGGTTCACCACCGGCGCCATCCGCCTGGAGGGGCGCACGCACGTCGTGCTGCCGGTGCTCGGCCGGATCAAGACGCACGAATCCACCCGCAAGCTGGCCCGCCGGATGGAGAACGGCACCGCGCGGATCAAGTCCGCGACCGTGCGCCTGGACGCCGGACGCTGGTACGTCTCGTTCACGGTCGAGGTCGAACGCAGCGACCCCACGCCGAGGCGGCCGGAGGCGGTGGTCGGCGTCGATCTCGGCGTGAAGACCCTCGCGGTGTTCTCCGACGGCCGGCCCCCGGCCGGGAATCCGAAACACTACGACCACGCCCTAAGGAAACTCCGGCGCCTGTCCCGC
>NZ_JBHVVI010000177.1:0-14331 GCF_042883685.1 Kitasatospora sp. NPDC058190 | reverse complement strand
AGCTAAGCCTCACAGCGCCGATGGTACTGCAGGGGGGACCCTGTGGGAGAGTAGGACGCCGCCGAACAATTCTTCGAGAGAAGCCCCCGCCGGGTGAACCGGACGGGGGCTTTTCTGTTGTAAGGTCAACGTGCATTGTCGTCACATGGGACAGGAGGCCCCAGGTGGAGGTCCAGGAGACGCGGGTCCAGACCGATCGCGTCCTCACCATCCCCAACCTGCTGAGCATGGGCCGGCTGGTCGGCGTTCCGCTTTTTCTCTGGCTCATTCTGTGGCCGGTCTTCGGTGGGCCCAACAATGATCTCTGGGCGCTGCTGATCCTGATGCTGAGCGGGATCAGTGACTACCTGGACGGAAAGCTCGCCAGGCGGTGGGGGCAGATCAGCCGGGTGGGGCAGCTGCTGGACCCGCTGGCTGACCGGCTCTATGTGCTGTCCACGCTGGTCGGATTGACCTGGCGTGAGATTCTGCCGTGGTGGGTGACGGCGATTCTGCTGGCCCGGGAACTGTTCATCGCCTCGCTGTTGCCCATTCTGAACAAGCGCGGTTACGGGCCGCTGCAGGTGAGTTTCCTCGGGAAGGCCGCGACCTTCAATCTGATGTACGCGTTTCCGCTTCTGTTGCTCGGCAACGTGCACAGCTGGATCGCGCGGCCGGCCGAGGTGGTGAGCTGGGCCTTCATCTGGTGGGGAACCACGCTCTACTGGTGGTCCGCCATTCTTTACGCGGTGCAGGCGCGGCAGATCGTCAAGGCCGCCTCCGCGACCTCGGCGTCCACAGCCTGAGACGTGATCTGAGAGAAGTCCCACGCTGTACCGGTGCGTCGGACGATACCTTCCGGGTAGAGAACCCTCTGGAACGGTTTGATGGACCTGCAGGTCCACCACCGCGAAGGAGGACGCACCCGTAATGAAAGCCGTTGTCATGGCAGGGGGCGAGGGCACCCGACTCCGCCCGATGACCTCCAGCATGCCGAAGCCGCTGCTTCCGGTCGCCAATATGCCGATCATGGAGCACGTGCTTCGGCTGCTGAAGCGGCACGGCCTCTCCGACACCGTGGTCACCGTCCAGTTCCTGGCGTCACTGGTCAAGAACTACTTCGGTGACGGTGAGGAACTGGGGATGCATCTCACGTATGCCCATGAGGAGACGCCACTAGGCACTGCGGGGAGTGTCAAGAACGCCGAGGACGCGCTCAAGGACGACTCCTTTCTGGTGATCTCCGGTGACGCGCTGACCGACTTCAATCTCTCCGAATTGATCGACTTTCACCGCAGCAAGAACGCTCTGGTCACCGTCTGCCTCACCAGGGTGCCGAATCCTCTGGAGTTCGGTATCACGATCACGGACGACGACGGGCGGGTCGAACGCTTCCTGGAGAAGCCGACTTGGGGGCAGGTCTTCTCCGACACGGTGAACACCGGCATCTACGTGATGGAACCCGAGGTCTTCGACTACGTCGCGGCGGGTGAGTCCGTCGACTGGTCGAGTGATGTCTTCCCGCAGCTGTTGAAGGAGGGCAAGCGGGTCTACGGCTACGTCGCCGAGGGCTACTGGGAGGACGTGGGCACCCACGAGAGCTACGGCAAGGCCCAGGCGGACGTCCTGGAGGGCAAGGTCGACGTCGAGATCGACGGTTTCGAGATCTCGCCGGGCGTCTGGGTGGCCGAGGGGGCGGAGGTCGACCCCGAGGCCGTGCTGCGCGGGCCGCTGTACATCGGCGACTACGCCAAGGTCGAGGCCGGTGTGGAGATCCGCGAGCACACCGTGCTGGGCAGCAACGTGGTGGTCAAGCGCGGGGCCTTCCTGCACAAGGCGGTGGTGCACGACAACGTGTACGTCGGCCCGCAGAGCAATCTGCGCGGCTGCGTGGTGGGCAAGAACACCGATGTGATGCGGGCCGCGCGGATCGAGGACGGCGCGGTGATCGGGGACGAGTGCCTGGTCGGCGAGGAGTCGATCATCGCGGCGAACGTCAGGGTCTACCCGTTCAAGACCATCGAGGCCGGGGCCGTCGTCAACACCTCGGTGATCTGGGAGTCCCGCGGTCAGGAGCACCTCTTCGGTGTCCGCGGTGTCTCGGGGATCCTGAACGTCGAGATCACTCCCGAGCTGGCCGTACGGCTGGCCGGCGCGTACGCGACGACGCTGAAGAAGGGTGCCACCGTCACCATTGCGCGTGACCACTCGCGAGGTGCGCGTGCGCTCAAACGGGCGATGATCTCGGCGCTGCAGACGAGCGCGATCGACGTCCGAGACCTGGAGAACGTGCCGATGCCGGTGGCCCGGCAGCACACGGCGCGGGGGAGCGCGGGCGGGATCTTCCTGCGGACCACGCCCGGAGTGCCGGACTCGCTGGACATCCTGTTCTTCGACGAGCGCGGCGCGGACCTCTCGCAGGCGGGGCAGCGCAAGCTCGACCGCGTCTACGCGCGTCAGGAGTACCGGCGGGCCTTCCCCGGCGAGATCGGGGACCTGACCTTCCCGTCCAGCGTCTTCGACTCCTACGCGGGCAACCTGCTGCGGACGGTGGACACCACCGGGGTCCGGGAGGCCGGGCTGAAGGTGGTCGTGGACACCGCGCACGGCAGCGCGGGGCTGGTTCTGCCGAGCATCCTCGGCCGGCTCGGGGTGGAGGCGCTCACCGTCTCCAGCGGGCTGGACGAGGCACGGCCGACCGAGGACGCGGAGACGCGGCGGGCCGGGCTGGCCAGGCTCGGTGAGTTGGTGGCCTCTTCACGGGCGGCCTTCGGTGTCCGCTTCGACCCGGTCGGTGAGCGCGTCGCCTTCGTCGACGAGCTGGGCCGGGTGATCGACGACGACCGGGCGCTGCTGGTGCTGCTGGACCTGGTCGCGGCCGAGCGCCGCAGTGGGCAGGTGGCGCTGCCGGTGACCACGACCCGGATCGCCGAGCAGGTCGCCGCCTACCACGGCACCCAGGTCATCTGGACCACGACGACGCCGGACGACCTCGCGAAGGCGGCCTCCGCTGAGGGCACGGTGTTCGGCGGAGACGGGCGCGGTGGCTTCGTGGTGCCCGAGTTCAGCGGGGTGCTGGACGGCGCCGCGGCCTTCGTCCGCTTGGTCGGCCTGGTGGCCCGGACCCAGCTCACGCTGAGCCAGATCGACGCGCGGATCCCGCAGGCGCACATCCGGCGCCGGGACATCGCGACGCCGTGGGCGGCCAAGGGCATGGTCATGCGCTCGGTGGTGGAGGCGGCCGGAAGCCGGCGGTTGGACACCACGGACGGCGTCCGGGTGGTCGAGGCGGACGGGCGCTGGACGCTGGTGCTGCCGGACCCGGCCGAGGCGGTCACCCACCTGTGGGCCGAGGGACCGGACGACGCGGCCACCGAGGCGCTGCTCGACGAGTGGGCGGCGGTGGTCGACGGCGCGGGGCGGTGACGGCCTGAGCGTACGAATGCCCTGATCGGCGGGGCGTGCGGCCTGGTTCGCACGCCCCGCTGTCCGATTTCACATCATTCGGAGCGGTCCGTCGCTTTCCGTGGGTGTGTGCAACGTGTGCGCAGCTCAGGGGCCGTGCACGGGGCTCCTCGCGTTCATGGGACGATGGTCCGCATGCCAGCGACGCCGACGCCGAGTGCCCCGAACGGACGGTACAACCGTCCGGACGCCTCGATGTCACTGCTGACGAACGTGATGGACCACAGCCTGGACGAGGGCTACGCCGAGGCGGCCGCCGCGCGGGGCGGCGAGCACGACAGTCGGATACCCCAGACCCTGCGGGGTCTGCTCACGCTGGGCGCCGGACTGGCGCTGGTCGGGGGCGTGGTGACGGTCGGCGCGGTGAACGCGCACAAGGCGGAGCCTTCGCTCGCCAAGGAGCGGGACGCGCTGATCCACCGGATCAATGACAGCAACGGCTCGGCCGACCAGCTGCAGAAGCAGGTCCAGGACCTGCGGCGCAAGGTCGAGGAGACGCAGCAGCAGGCGCTCCCCTCGGGGGACGGCGACACGGGTGGTCTGACCGGCACGGTGGGCCTGGGGGAGGTCACCGGGCCGGGAATGAAGCTGGTCCTGGAGGACGCCCCGGGGACGGGGAGTGGGGGCAACGTCGACCCGCGGGCCGGGCAGGGCTTCTCCAACAGCGGGCGGCTGCGTGACCGCGACCTGCAGCTGGTGGTGAACGGTCTGTGGGGGTCCGGCGCGGAAGCGGTCTCGATCAACGGCCAGCGGCTGACCGCGCTGTCCGCGATCCGCGCCGCAGGTGAGGCGGTGCTGGTGGACAACCGGCCGCTGGTCCCGCCGTACAACATCCAGGCGATCGGGGACGGGCCGAAGCTCCTCTCCGCCTTCGAGAGCGACATGGCCGGGCAGTACCTGCGGCTGCTCCAGGAGAAGTACGGCATCAAGTCGACGCTCTCCGCGCAGAAGAGCCTGACGCTGCCGGCGGCGGTGGGGGTGACGCTGCGGACCGCCCAACCGGTCACGCCCGAGCCCACGCCCACGGCGACCCCGTCGGCCACGTCGTCGGCCGGCCCGAGCGGCACTCCTTCGGGCGGTCCCGGAACCTCGGAGAGCCCCGGCGCGTCCGTTTCACCATCCGCACGCAGCGGTGGTCCGACCCCGAAGCGGCGTCCGACCAGCGGATCCACCAAGACCACGACAGGGACAGGAGCAGCTAGACCGTGATTGCCGTACTGGGTCTCGTGATCGGGGTGGTCGTCGGCCTCTTCGTCCAACCCGAGGTGCCGGACGCCGTCGTGCCGTACCTGCCGATCGCGGTGGTGGCGGCGCTGGACGCGGTGTTCGGCGGCGTCCGGGCGATGCTGGACGGGATCTTCAACGACAAGGTGTTCATCGTCTCGTTCCTGTCGAACGTGGTGGTCGCGGCGCTGATCGTCTTCCTCGGTGACCAGCTGGGCGTCGGCTCACAGCTGTCCACGGGAGTGGTCGTCGTCCTGGGCATCCGCATCTTCTCCAACGCGGCCGCGATCCGGCGTCATGTCTTCCGTGCCTGAGCCGGGCCGCGAGGCGGCGGAGGAGAAAACGGCCGGGAAGGCTGTCGGGGCGCCCGGGCCGGAGGCGGCGGATGAGACCGCTGCGGTCGAGCATGCGGAGGCGGGAGCGGAGCCGGAGGCGGAGAAGTCTGACGCTGAGGCTGAGCTTGAGGGCGCCGTGGCGGAGCCGGAGCCGGTGGTGTCGCTGACGAAGGCGCCGGAGCCGGAGTCCGCCGGCGGGACGTCGAAGGCGGAGCCCGAGCGTGAGCCGAAGCCTGAGCCGAAGCCTGAGCCGACGGCCGAGCCGACGGCCGAGCCGCAGGTCGAGGCGCAGGTCGAGGCGGGGCCGGAGTCCACTGAGTCCGAGCCCGCCGAGCCCACCGAGCCGGCCGGGACCGCCGAAGCCGAGCAGCCCGCCGCAGGGGACCGGAACGCCGGTCGGCGGCGGCTGAAGGCGGCGCTGTGGCCGCCGCGGCTGTCGCGCGGGCAGTTGGTGGTGGCGCTGCTGCTGTTCTCGCTCGGCCTGGCACTGGCGATCCAGGTGCGCTCGACCAACGACCACCACAACCAGTTGCGCGGGGCCCGGCAGGAGGATCTGGTCCGGATCCTCGACGAACTGGACAGCCGTCAGCAGCGTCTCCAACAGGAGAAGGCGGAGCTCGAGCAGTCCCTGGCCAAGTTGGAGAACAGCTCCAACCAGGCCAAGGAAGCCCAGGAGCAGACCAGGAAGAAGATGACGGAACTGGGTGTGCTGGCCGGTACGGTCAAAGCCACTGGTCCGGGCATCGTACTCACGGTCGATGATCCCCAAGGGCAGGTGAAGGCAGATATGCTGCTGGACACCCTGCAGGAACTTCGAGCGGCGGGGGCGGAGGCGATTCAGATCAACGATGTGCGCGTGGTGGTCAACACCTACTTCACCGACCTGTCGGGCGGCGGGGTGCAGATCGACGGCAAGAAGGTCGCGCCGCCCTATCGGTTCACCGTCGTGGGGAACCCGCAGGATCTGACTCCCGCGCTGAACATCCCGGGTGGTGTCGTCCGTACGTTGGAGAGCCACCAGGCGCGGGCGACGATCACCCAGCAGCAGAAGGTGGTCGTGGACGCCCTCGTGGATCCGAAGACGCCGCAGTACGCCAAGCCGGCTTCGAAGTGACGGGGCGTCCGACGAACGGCCCGTCACGGCCGGGCGGCACCCGCTGCGGGGCGCCGTCGCCGCGTGGGAGAGACTGGTTCGCACCAGTACGCTCCGTAGCACCAATCGCAGCACCAACCGTCGGAGTACCACTCCAGCAGGCCCGAGCCGCAACCGGGCCCGCAGCCTGTCCGAGGTTCTCACCCTGCCCCGCGGGCGGGTCTGTCACACGCAAGGGGATTCGCCCGTGAGTTTCTTCTCGAAGTTGTTCGGTCGCAACAAGGGCCGTGACGCGGCCGCCGTCGAGGCGCCCACCGCTCGGCACCGTCGGCCGGAGGACGAGCCCGTAGTGCCGGGCATGCGCTCCGCCCCCGAGGCCGCGCCGTACGCCGGACAGCAGCTCTACCGGGACGGCGGCGCCGCCCAGTACGCGGGAAATCAGGCGGGCTACGGCGCGTCGGTTGACCCCTCCGGCGACCCGCGCATAGGTTTCCCGTCAGCACCCTCAACCTCTGGTGGAGGGTTTGCCCCGGACCCGTACGCCGGGCACAACCCGTCGGGTGTGCCGCGCCAGGAGGCTGTGAACATGGCTGGCCCTACTCCGTGTCCCAGGTGTGGTAACCAGAACCCGGCCGCGGCCCGCTTCTGTTCCAACTGCGGCACCGCACTGCGCGGCGGCCTGCTGCCCGAGGGGGCGGTGGAGACCACCTCGACCATCTCGATCTCCGGTCTGGAGTCCTACGATCCCACCACCACGACCGGCACCGGCACCACGCCGGCCCTGTCGGCCGAGGTGCTGCAGGCGATCGACGCGCTGCCGCCGGGCTCGGCCCTGCTGATCGTGCAGCGCGGCCCGAACTCGGGCAGCCGGTTCCTGCTGGACTCGGACGTCACTACGGCAGGACGTCACCCGCAGGGCGACATCTTCCTGGACGACGTCACGGTCTCGCGCCGCCACGTGGAGTTCCGCCGCACCCCGGCCGGCTTCAGCGTCGCGGACGTGGGCAGCCTGAACGGCACTTACGTCAACCGGGAGCGGATCGACGAGGTGTCGCTGAACAACGGCGACGAGGTGCAGATCGGCAAGTACCGGCTGGTGTTCTTCGCCGGCCACCACCGGGGGTACTGAAACCAACGTCGGCAGGAGCCCGAGTGAGCAGCGATACCCCTTCTTCTCTCGGGGCGGCCAACCCCGCGTCGTCGTCCGGTCAGCAGCTGGACCGGGTCGGGCGCGGGGTGGTCGCGGGCCCCAGACAGCCGCTCCGGCCGGACCGGCCGGCCGGGCGGCGGCGCGGCGGTGACGAGCTGCTGAGCATCGGCGCGGTGTTGGCCTCCCTGCGCGACGACTTCCCCGAGGTGACCATCTCCAAGATCCGCTTCCTGGAGGCGGAGGGACTGGTGGAGCCGCAGCGCACTCCCTCGGGGTACCGCAAGTTCAGCCCGGCCGACGTCGAGCGGCTGGCCTACGTGCTGCGGATGCAGCGCGACCACTACCTGCCGCTGCGGGTGATCCGCGAGCACCTGGACGCGATCGAGCGCGGCGAGGCCCCGCCGGCGCTTCCGCCGGCCACCGATGCCCGGCCCGGGCCGATGGAGGAGGCCGACCGCGAGTTGGTGGCCTCCGCCGACGTCCCGTCCGGGGTCCGGCTGGGGCGCGCCGAGCTGCTGGCCGCCGCCGAGGCCGGGGAGCGGGAACTCGTCGAGTGGGAGTCCTACGGGCTGGTCACGCCGGGCCCGGACGGCGGGTACGACGGCGAGGCGTTGCAGGTGGCCCGGCTGGTCGCGGAACTCGGCCGGTACGGGCTGGAGCCGCGGCACCTGAGAGCCATGAAGGCGGCGGCGGAGCGCGAGATCGCGCTGGTGGAGCAGGTGGTGGCGCCCTTGCGGCGACACCGGAACCCGCAGACCCGGGCGCACGCGGAGGCCACCGCGCGGGAGCTCGCGACGCTGTCCGTACGGCTCCACGCGGCCATGGTCCAGGCTGGTCTGCGGACCCGTCCGTAGCGTCCGAAGAGTCCTCCGCCCGTCGGGTGCACCGCGCTGACCAGCGGCGTCGGTCCTGCGCTTTCATATCCGGGGTCGGAGCCATAGGGTTGCCTGTGTGAATGAGCTCGACGTCGTGGGTGTCCGAGTGGAGATGCCTTCCAACCAGCCGATCGTGCTGCTGCGGGAGGTCGGGGGAGATCGCTACCTGCCGATCTGGATCGGCCCCGGCGAGGCGACCGCGATCGCCTTCGCCCAGCAGGGCATGACTCCGGTGCGCCCGCTGACGCACGACCTGTTCAAGGACGTCCTGGAAGCGCTCGGCCAGCAGCTCACCGAGGTCCGGATCACCGACCTGCGGGAGGGCGTGTTCTACGCCGAGCTGGTGTTCGCCGGCGGGGTCGAGGTGAGTGCCCGGCCGTCCGACGCGATAGCGCTCGCCCTGCGCACCGGCACGCCGATCTACGGCAGCGAGGAGGTGCTCGCCGAGGCGGGCATCGCGATCCCGGACGAGCAGGAGGACGAGGTCGAGAAGTTCCGCGAGTTCCTCGACCAGGTGTCGCCCGAGGACTTCGGGGGCAGCGGTCCGCAGTAGCGCGGACGGTCCGGTCGGCGGTTCCACACGCCGTTTTGCCAAAATCCGTCCGTCTACCCACACTGGGGGCACGAAAAACCACTCTCCTGAGTGATGTGGTTTGTCTGGCCCGGCGTGGCGATCGTTGACGGGTCATAGGGGACTGCCTACCGTCAGGAGTGGCTGTCCGGGTGGCCGATGCCCGCAGTCGGGTTGCCCGCAGCACAAGTGGACGGAGGTAGGCATGAGCAGCACCGGCGATGACGTGGCCGGGGGAGGCCTGTGCGCCGTGCACGTGCCCCGCGCCGCCCGTACCGTGACCGACCTGCCCCGCATGGGCAGGTTCCCGGCCGTACAGCCGGGTCAGCCCGCCATCGAGCGGCTGGCCCCGACATCCGAACTGATCGGCTTCCGCGGCCCGACGGCCTGCGCGGCGGCCGGCATCACCTACCGCCAGCTGGACTACTGGGCCCGCACCGGACTGTTGGAGCCCAGCGTCCGGACGGCGTACCCGGCGACCAGCCAGCGGCTCTACAGCTTCCGCGACATCCTGCTGCTCAAGATCGTGAAGCGGCTGCTGGACGTCGGCGTCTCGCTCCAGAACATCCGGGTGGCCGTCTCCCATCTGCAGTCCGCCGACCAGGCCGACCTGGCCGGGCTGACGCTGATGTGCGACGGTGCGACGGTGTACGAGTGCACCACGCCGCAGCAGGTGGTCGATCTGCTGAAGGGTGGTCAGGGGGTCTTCGGCATCGCGGTGGGGGCGGTCTGGCAGGAGCTGGAGCTGACCCTCGGTCGGCTGCACGCGGAGCGCACCGACACCGGCGAGACGCTCGTCGGGCAGGACCCGGGGGACGAGTTGGCGCAGCGGCGTAACCGGGCGGTCTGACGCGCAGTTCCGGGGCACACGTTCTGACGTGCCGGTGGTGAGTCACTGATCTTGACGAGGCCGTGGGCCCGGACGGGGAACCGTTCGGGCCCACGGCCTCGTCGTGTTGCCCGGTGGAACGATCGAGGGAGGGCACGTGGGGGTCGGCACCGGGATAGCGGGGCTGCTGCGGCGCCGGGCGGCGGGGATGCGGGTGCGGTTGCGGGAGCGGCGCACCCAGCGCAGGGTCTTCCAGGCGACGACGCTGCTCTGCTCGCTGGCGCTCGCGCCGAGCGCCTGGCTGTGGACCGCGGCGGGGGACCGGGTGGGCACGGTCGGGAGCGCGCCGTCCGCGCCGGTGGCGGTGGTCTTCGGCGCGGGGCTGGACCAGGGCAAGCCCTCGCCGTACCTGGAGCACCGGCTGACGGCGGCGCTGGACCTGTACCGGGAGGGGAAGGTGCAGGCCATCCTGGTGACCGGGGACAACGGGCGGGTCTCGTACGACGAGCCGGACGCGATGTACCGGTACCTGACCGAGCACGGAGTGCCGCAGGAGCGGGTGGTCCGCGACTACGCCGGTTTCAACACCTGGGACTCCTGCACCCGGGCGCACCGGATCTTCGGGGTGGACCGCGCGGTGCTGGTCAGCCAGGACTTCCACGTCCGGCGGGCGCTGGCGCTGTGTGAGGCGGCGGGCATCCGGTCGTACGCGGTCGGGGTGCCGGAGCTGCACGACTCCACCTGGCTGTACGGCGGGCTGCGGGAGATCGCGGGGGCGGGCAAGGCAGCGGTGAACGCCTGGCTGCGGCCGGACCCGGCGCTGCTCGGGCCCAAGGAGGACGGCATCCCGAAGGCGCTGGCGCAGGCGGCGAAGGAGTAGCCGACGGCCCCGGCCACCGGCCCCGGGTCGCCGGGCGTCGGTCGCGGGGCGTCGGCCGGGTTCGTACGCACTGTCGGACCCGTGCGCGATGATCAGCGGGTGCGATCTCTGCCGAGCATCATCCACCTCGACATGGACGCCTTCTTCGCGGCGGTGGAGCAGGCGGCCAAGCCCAGCCTGCGCGGCAAACCGGTGATCGTCGGCGGGCTCGGCGGGCGTGGTGTGGTCTCCACGGCCTCGTACGAGGCGCGCAAGTTCGGGGTGCACTCGGCGATGCCGATGGCCCAGGCGCGGCGGTTGTGCCCCAACGCGGCCTTCCTGTCCGGGCGCTTCGAGGCGTACCGGCAGAACAGCGAGATCGTGATGGGGCTGCTGCGGGAGCTGTCACCACTGGTGCAGCCGCTGAGCCTGGACGAGGCCTTCGTCGACCTGGAGGCCGGTGCGTACGGCCCGGTGCTGGCGGAGACGGACCACGAAACCGGTGAGCGGTTGGTGCTCGCCCTGGCGGAGGACCTGCGGGCGGACATCCAGCGGCTCACCGGGCTGACCGGCTCGGTCGGGGCGGCGGGCTCCAAGCTGATGGCGAAGATCGCCTCCGAACAGGCCAAACCGGACGGGCTGGTGCTGATCGAGCCCGGGCAGGAGCGGGCCGTGCTCGGGCCGATGCCGGTGCGGGCGCTGCCCGGCATCGGGCCGGCCACCGAGCAGGTGCTGCGGCGGGCAGGGCTGACCACGGTGTCGGACCTCGCGGAGGCGGGGGAGGCGGAGCTGGTCGCGCTGCTCGGGCGGGCGCACGGCGCCGGGATCCACCACATGTCGATAGGGCTGGACGAGCGGCCGGTGGTGGCCGACCAGGACGCCAAGTCGGTCTCGGTGGAGGACACCTACGAGGTGGACCTGGCCGACCGGGACCGGGTGCTGCGCGAGGTGGAGGCGCTGGCCGCCCGGTGCGTGCGACGGCTGCGGGCGGCCGGGCGCTCGGGGCGGACGGTGGTGCTCAAGGTCCGGCGGTTCGACTTCTCGACGCTGACCCGCTCGGAAACCCTCGGCGGGCCCACCGACGACGAGGCGGTGATCACCACGACGGCGCGGCGGCTGGCCGAGCAGGTGGACATCACCGGCGGGGTCCGGCTGCTCGGCGTGGGCGTGGCCCAACTGGCCGACTACACCCAGGAGGACCTGTTCGCGCAGGCGCTGCGCGAGGAGGCGGCCGAGCACACCGAGGCGGCCCGGGCGGCGGAGGCCGAGGAGGAGCCGGAGGAGGTCGTGGTGCGGCGCTGGATGCCCGGACAGGACGTCCACCACGCCGAGTTCGGGCCGGGGTGGGTGCAGGGCAGCGGCGTCGGGAGGGTCACCGTGCGGTTCGAGACACCGTGGAGCGAACCGGGACGGGTACGGACCTTCGCGGTCGACGACCCGGCGCTGGAACCGGCCCGGCCGTTGCCGCTGCGGCGGGTGGCGGGCGGGGAGGACGGTGAGGGGCCGGACGACTGAGGGGCCCGGGACGCGGAACGGCCCCACCCGGTAGGAGTACCGGATGGGGCCGCATACCGTGCCGGACTCCGCACCGTCGTGATGCCCTCGCGACGTACGGAGGCCGGGCCCGCGCGCCCTGTCCCTGAGCGCGCGGGCCGGACGCCTGGTCAGGCGTCGGTCTTGACCAGCTCGGCGCTGGAGTCCTGCGGGGCCGAGCCGCCCAGGGCGGTGGCGGCCGGCTTGACGGTGCGGATCAGGAACGGGACGGCACCGGCGACGATGCAGACGATGGCCGTGGTCCAGAACGCGTGCTTGTAGGCGTCCAGGGTGGGCAGCAGCACCGCGATCTTGATCGGGAGCTTCATGGTGTCGCCGGTCAGGATGGCGGTCATCACGGCGGTGCCGATCGCGCCACCGACGGTGCGCAGCACGGAGTTCATGCCGTTGGCGATGCCGCTCTGCTCGACCGGGACGGCGCCGTTGATGAAGGCCGGCATCGCGGCGAAGGCGAGGCCGATGCCGAGACCGAAGATCGCCGAGGCGGTGTAGATGTCGCCCTCGTGGCTGTGCCGCAGGGCCAGGTAGGCCATCGCGACGGCGCCGAGGACACCACCGAGGACCAGCGGCAGACGGGGACCGCGGCGGGCGATCAGCAGGGCGCCGACAGGGGCGGCCACCATCGAGCCGATCGCGGACGGCAGCAGCATCACACCGGCGTGCAGGACGGTCGCGGTGAAGCCGTAGTGGGCCAGCTTCTCCGGGGTCTGGGCGAAGTTGCTGATGACCATGAACGAGCCGTACATGCCGAAGCCGATGAGCAGGCCGGCCAGGTTGGTGAAGGCCACGGCCGGGCGGGACATCATCTTCAGGTCCACCAGCGGGTGCGAGACCTTGGTCTCGATGATCCCCCAGATCAGGGCGACCACGGCGGCGACGGCGAACAGGCCGAGGGTTTTGGTGGAGGTCCAGCCCCAGTGGTTGCCCTGGCTGACCGCGACCAGCAGGGCGGAGAGCCAGCCGGCCAGGGTGAGGGCGCCGAGCGGGTCGGCGCCGCCGTCCTTGTCGGTCACCGGGTCGGACGGGACGCGGAAGGCGACCAGGGCCACCGCGAGCAGGCCGAAGGCCAGGCCCATCCAGAAGATCGACTTGTAGTTCCAGTGCTCCAGCAGGAGGCCGGTGGCCACCAGGCCGAGGCCGGAGCCGACGCCCATCGAGGCGCTGATGGCGGCGACGCCGCCGGTCACCTTCTGCTTGGGCAGCTCGTCGCGGACGATGCTGATCGCCAGCGGCATCACGCCACCGCCGGCGCCCTGCAGGACGCGGGCGACGATCAGCCAGGTGAAGGAGTGGGTGCTGACCGCCAGCGCCGACCCGGCGACCAGGCCGGCCAGCGAGATCAGCAGCATGGGCTTACGGCCCCGGAGGTCGCCGAAGCGGCCCAGCAGGGGAGTCAGCACGGCTGCGGAGAGCAGGTTGGCGGTCATCAGCCAGGTGATGTTGGACCCGGAGACGTCCAGTTCCTTGGCCAGCGACGGCAGGATCGGGACGACCGCGGTCTGCACCACGCTGAACGACAGCATCGCCAGGATGAGGGCCGGCAGGACCCGGGCGTTGCTCTGCTTCTCGGCCGCGGTGGTGGGCTGGGGTGCCTCACTCACGGTTGCTTCCTCCCGTACATAGTGAATGAACTGAAGTAACCATGCAGGGAGATACTTCAGAGTGTCAAATATCGAGCGGTTAAGCTTTGGCAAAGGCGGCGGGATGTCGCCTGCGGCGGGGCCGGGGGCTGAGAGCAGGAGGGCGGCGTTCGCGGGGAGTTGGGGCCGGGGTGGGGGCATGGCGAGGGCCCCGGACGGGGTCCGGGGCCCTGGGGAGTGGGTCGGGTCAGGAGAAGGGGCGCAGGGAGTCGGGGCGGACGCCGTTGGTCGCGGGGGTGGTCGGGTCGGGGGCGGCGGTGGTGCTGTCGTGGACTTCGACGTGCTCGCGGCGGAGTTCGTCGCGGACCACCTCCTCCGTGGTGTAGCGCTCGACGATCAGGCGGACCCGCTCGACCGGGGCGACGTACTTGCGGATGATGGGGTGTTCCTCGCGGAGGGTGACCTCCTCGACCGCCTCGGCGATCTCCTTGTCGGTGAGGGTGGAGCGCTCGGCTTCGCTGACCGGGATGCGCTCCACCCGGACCCGCTCGCGGACCAGCGGGATGCGGCGCTCGACCTGCTCGCTGGTCACGTACTTGCGCAGCTTCGCGGTGCCCAGGGCGTGCCACTCGGTGGTGATGTCCAGCCGCTCCTCGCGGCAGGTGATCTCGACCGGGGCGCTCGGGGCCGAGGTGGCGGCGCTGGTGGTGGGTGCCGGGGCGGGCGCGGCCGGGGCCGGTTGCGGTTTCGGCTTCGGCTCGACTCCGGGCCGACGCGAAAAGTACCACTCGGCGGTGCCGGGGTCTGCGGTGGGTGC
>NZ_JBHVVI010000176.1:0-14337 GCF_042883685.1 Kitasatospora sp. NPDC058190 | reverse complement strand
GCTGACCGACACCTCGGGCCACCCGCGCGGCTGACGCCCCCCACGTACGCGGACGGGGCGGGCCGGGTGGATCCGGTCCCGCCCCTTCCGCGTTCACGCCCTCAGCAGCAGTCCTGGACCACCAGCCCGGCCGGCAGCTGGTCCCCGCCGAACACCGTGACCGTCGCCGGGTCCCCGCCGAGCGCGGCCACCGCGAGCAGCAGCGCGCCGGCCGTCCAGGTGGTGCGCTCCTCGGGCCAGATCGCGTCGTCCTCGAAGACGTACCCGGTCCAGTACGAGCCGTCCTCGTGCCGCAGGTGCTTCTGGATCCACCGCAGGATGTCCACCGCGCGGTCGGACTGCCCGATCGCCCAGAGCGCGAGGGCCAGTTCGGCGCTCTCGCCGCCGGTCACCCACGGGCGGTCGCTGACGCAGCGCACGCCGAGGCCCGGGACGACGAAGCGGTCCCAGTCCCGCTCGATCCGGGCCACCGCCGCGTCGCCGCGCAGGCCGGTGCCGAGCACCGGGTAGTACCAGTCCATCGAGTAGCGGCCCTTGTCGAGGAACCGCTCGGGGTGGTGGGTGATGGCGTGCCGCAGCCGCCCGGCCGCGAGCTCCCAGTCGGGCTGGGGCTCCTCCAGGTAGTCGGCGACGGCCAGGCCGCAACGCAGCGCGTGCAGGATGCTGGACGAGCCGGTGAGCAGCGCCTCGTCGGTGGCGGCGCCGTCCTCGTCGACCCGCCAGGCGATCGGGCCGCCGGGCAGCCGCAGGCCGACGATGAAGTCCAGGGCCCGCCGGACCACCGGCCAGATCCATTCCAGGAAGGCGTCGTCGCCGGTGCTGAGGTGGTGGTGCCAGACCCCGACCGCGATGTACGCGCAGAAGTTGCTCTCCTTGGCGCGGTCGGTGACCACGCCGTCGGTGTACGCGGCGTACCAGGAGCCGTCCGGGTTCTGCTGGGCGGCCAGCCAGCGGTAGGCGGCCTCGGCGGCAGCGTGCTCGCCGGCGGTGTCGAGGGCCATCGCGGCCTCGGTGTGGTCCCAGGGGTCGAGGTGGTGGCCGGCGAACCACGGTATGGCGCCGTCGGGGCGCTGCTCGGCCAGGATGCTGCGGACGGTGCCGGCCGCCTGCTCGGCGTCCAGCACCCCGTCGAGCAGCAGCACCTCGGGGACGGCGGCGGTCATGCGCCCGCCCGGCCGGACTCGGCGCGGTTGGGCTTGGAGGCGTACGCCACGAAGCTCTTGCCGATGACCGGGTTGAGCGCCTTCTCGGCGGCCTTGGTGAGGGTGCTGATCACCGGGGTGCCGACGATGTCCCAGACCAGCAGCTGGTGGTACGCCTTGACCGGCAGCGCCTTGTCGTTGTCCACGCCGACCGCGCACTTGATCCACCAGTACGGCGAGTGGAGCGCGTGCGCGTGGTGGGTGCCGTACGGCTCCAGGCCGGCGTCCTTGAGCTTGCCGAGCAGCTCGTCGCCCCGGTAGATCCGGATGTGGCCGCCCTCGACCTCGTGGTACTCGTCGGACAGCGCCCAGCAGATCTTCTCCGGCAGCCAGCGCGGCACGGTGACGGCGAGCAGGCCGCCCGGCTTGAGGACCCGGAACATCTCGTTGAGCACGCCCTTGTCGTCGGGTATGTGCTCCATCACCTCGGAGATGATGATCTTGTCGAAGTACTCGTCCTCGAACGGCAGCGCCAGCGCGTTGCCCTCCATCGCGACGGCCGAGGCGCCCTCGGGGGCCTCACCGGCCAGCTCCATCGCGGCGAACCACTTCTTGACCTCGGCGATCTCCTCGGCGTTCTGGTCGAGGGCGATCACGTTGGCGCCGCGGCGGTAGCACTCGAACGCGTGCCGGCCCCCGCCGCAGCCCAGGTCGAGCACCCGGTCGCCGGGGGCGAGCGGGAAGCGCGAGAAATCGACGGTCAGCACTGCAGGGCTCCCATTCCTATTGCTACCAAGCGTTCTTGACGCTTCGTCAGGCCACCACTCGCCCGGTGTCCCGGGGCGCGTCGGTCAAGAGCGCGTCGCTCGGGGCGCGTCGCTCAAGAGCACGTCACTCAGGGCACGTACCGCCAGCCGGGCCCGGAGCGGGCCCGGGCGCCGACGCCGGTGGCGATCGCCGCGCGGTACGCCTCGGCGGTCAGCTCGGCGGCCCGCTCCCAGGTGAACCGGGCCAGCACCCGCTCCCGCCCGGCCGCGCCGAGTTCGGCGCGCAGCCTCGGGTCGTCCAGCAGCCGGCCGAGCGCGGCGGCCAGCGCGTCCGCCTCCCCCGGCGGCACCGCCAGGCAGGTCTCGCCGTCCGGCCCGGCCACCTCGGGGATCGCCCCGCCGGTGGTGGCGACCAGCGGGGTGCCGGTGGCCATCGCCTCGGCGGCGGGCAGCGAGAAGCCCTCGTACAGCGACGGGACGCAGGCCACCTCGGCCGAGCGGTACAGGTCGACCAGCTCCTCGTCGCTCAGGCCGGTGCGGAACTCGATGTGCTCCGCCAGCCCGAAGCGGCGCACCGCCTCGGCCACCGGCCCGTCGTCCTTCTGCGGTTTGCCGACCACCACCAGGTGCGCGTCGCGCTCGGTGCGGACCTTGGCCAGCGCCTCGACCAGGAAGACCAGGCCCTTGAGCGGCACGTCCGCGCTGGAGGTGGCGACGATCCGGCCGGGGACCCGCTCGACCTCCGCCGAGGGCGACCAGAGCCGGGTGTCGGCGCCGACCGGGACCACCGAGATCGCGCCGGGGGCGGCGCCCAGGTGCTCGACGATCTCGCGCTGCGAGGAGCCGGAGACGGTGATCACGTGGTCCAGCCGGGCGGCGACCCGGCGCTGCATCCGGGTGAAGGCGTACCAGCGGCGCAGCGACAGCCGCTTCAGCCGGGTGGTGGCCGCGTCCAGCTCCAACTGCCGGTCCACGGTGATCGGGTGGTGGATCGTGGTGACCAGCGGGAAGCCGTGCCGGGCCAGGCCCAGCAGACCGTAGCCGAGGGTCTGGTTGTCGTGCACCACGTCGTAGCGGCCCTTGTGCCGGGCCAGGTACTGGCGGGCGCGCAGCGAGAAGGTGAGCGGCTCGGGGAAGCCGCCGGTGCGCATGGTGGCGAACTCCAGCACGTCCACCGGCCCGCGGAACTCGCCGCGGGCGGGCGTGCGGAAGGGGTCGTCGGCGCGGTAGAGGTCCAGGCTGGGCAGCTCGACCAGGCGCACCGAACCGGGCCCCTCGACCTCGTCCAGTACGGGGTAGGGCTGGGCGCCGATCACGTCCACGTAGTGGCCGAGTCTGGCCAACTCACGGGAGAGGTGCCGTACGTACACGCCCTGACCGCCGCAGAACGGGTCCCCGCGGTATGACAGCAGGGCAATCCGCAGCGGCTGCGCGGTCATCCTCGGCCCTCATCTCTGGCTGCTATCGGTGCTACTGGTGCTGCCGGTCGCTAAAGTAGATCAGGTTTCAGTGGCTGTGGAACTCTTCATCGACCGTGTGAACAATGAGAGACCTCGAAGATACCGGCCCGTAGCTTTCGCTCAGGAACCAGGGCTGGTGATTCCCGCCACGCCGGCCCGACCGACCGACCGCGGGTCGACTTCGAGTCGACTTCGTGTCGACCCGTTCTGGAGCACGCCGCCACCCACGCGCCCCCGGGAGCACACTTGCCGTCGCCGACCACGTCCGTGAGCCCCACCCCCGCGTCCTCGGGCGAGCCGCCGCTGACCGCGCGCCAGGCCGAGCGGCGCCGCCGGATCCTGCGCGCCGCCACCGCGCTGGCCGCCCGCGGCGGGTACGAGGCGGTGCAGATGCGGGAGGTCGCGGAGAGCGCGCAGGTCGCCCTCGGGACGCTGTACCGGTACTTCCCGTCCAAGGTCCACCTGCTGGTCGCGGTCATGCTGGAGCAGCTGCAGGGCCTCCAGGAGCACATCCGGCGGCACCCGCCGACCGACCAGGAGCCGGCCCTGCGGGTCGCCGACGCGCTCACCCGGGCCTTCCACGCGCTGCAGCGCGAACCGCTGCTGGCCGAGGCGATGGTCCGCTCGATGTGTTTCGCCGACCGCTCGGTCGCGGCCGTGGTGGACCGGATCAGCGCGGCCACCGGACAGCTCATCCTGGACGCGATCGGCCAGTCCGCGCCGCCCAGCGAGGGCCAGCGGGCGGCCGTCCGGGTGATCGAGCACACCTGGCACTCGGCCCTGGTCGCCTGGCTCTCCGGGCGCGCCTCGATCGCCGAGGTGCGGGCCGACCTGCACACGGCGGCCCGGCTGCTGACGCTGACCTGAGCCCTCGCGGACTGGAACCTGTTCCTGCTGCCGGGGGCTGGTCCGGCCCGGCCCGGCGGCTAGAGTCGACGGGCACCACAACTCCATCCCGCTCCTCCCCCGGGGGAAGCCGGTGTGAATCCGGCGCTGACCCCGCAACCGTGAGCCCGGCCGCCGCACCGCGCGGCCCGGACGAGTCGGAGCACCCGGGGAGGGGCGAGCGGCCAGACCGGGCGCGCCCGCGCCCGGCACCCGTCGAGGACTACGGAACGGCCCCCGCCCGGGCCACCACCGCTCACCGAAAGGCACACCCGCACCATGCTGAACGCCGCCCGACTGGGCGCCGCCGCCTTGTCCGCCGCGCTGCTCGCCGGCGTCGCCGCCGGACCGGCCCTCGCCGACAGCCCCTCGCCCTCCGACGGCTCGGCCACTCCGGCGGCCCCGGCCGCCCCGGCTGCTCCGACCACTTCGGCTGCTCCGGCCGTCCCGGACGGCCTCTACGGCAAGAGCGACCCGACGTACGACGGCGTCTGGCGGCAGTCGCTGGCGCTGACCGCGCTGTCGGCCGCCAAGGTCACCCCGGCCGACTCCGCCGTCGCGTGGCTCACCGGGCAGCAGTGCGAGGACGGCGGCTGGCCCTCCTACCGGGCGGCCGGCGCGGCCTGCGACGCCAAGACCGAGGACAGCAACGCCACCGCCGTCGCCATCCAGGCGCTGGTGGCCCTCGGCGGGCACCAGCCGGCCGTCGACAAGGGCGTGCAGTGGCTCAAGGCCAACCAGAACGCCGACGGCAGCTGGCCCTACAACCCCGGCAGCCCGGGCGACGCCAACTCCACCGGCCTGGCCGTCAACGCGCTGTTCGCGGCCAGGACCGACCCGGCGAGCGTCGCCAAGGCGGGCAGCGGGGGCGCGGCCGGGAAGAACGCCTTCGACGGCCTCGCCCACTTCCAGCTCGGCTGCACCGCCCCCGCCGACCAGCGCGGCGCCTTCGCCTTCCAGCCGGACCCGGCCGCCGGCACCCTCGCCCCCAACACCCTGGCCACCGCCCAGGCCGCGCTCGCCGCCGCCGGCGGGCACCTGCCGGTCACCACCTCGGTGCGCGCCGAATCGACGCCCAAGCCCCTCGCCTGCGCCGACGGCTCCGCGCCCACCGCCGTCCCGCACGCCGAGGCCGGCGAGGCCGTCGGCGCCTACCTCACCGCCCAGCTGTCGGCGGGCGGCCGGCACCTCACCCTCACCATGCCGGGCGCCGAGCCCAAGCCCGACTACACCGCGACCGCCTGGGCCTCGCTCGCCCTCACCCAGAGCGGCCACCCCGAGCAGGCCTCCGAGGCCGTCGACTGGCTTGAGGGACAGGGCGCCACCTGGACCAAGAACGGCACCGACGCCGCCGCCACCGCCACCCTCCTCATGGTCGCCCAGGCCGCCCACCACGACACCGCCGGCCTCACCGACCAGCTCACCGCCCTCGGCCCGGCCCCCAAGGGCCACGCCGCCTCGGCGTACGCCACCCCGGTGAAGAAGAAGAGCGACGGCTTCGGCCAGTTCTGGCTGATCATCGTCGGCCTGCTCGTCGGCATCGGCGGCGGCCTGCTGCTCAGCCTCCAGCGCAAGCGCAACCCCAACCTCTGATGCGCTCGGTGGTTCACGGCCTCCCGGTCGGCGGGCGGCGGCCGCCGGCCGTCCTTCTCGCGCTGCTCGGAACGCTGCTCCTGATCGCCGGCGCCGCGCCCGCACAGGCCGCCTCCGGATACCGGTACTGGTCGTTCTGGCGCGGGGCCGACGGCGGAGCGTGGACGTACCAGCAGCAGGGGCCCGCGATCGCCGTGCCGCCGGACGGCGCCGTCGACGGCTGGCGGTTCGCCGTCAGCCCCGACGGCGGGCAGGACGCCGCGAAGCCCCGCACGCAGGCGCGCTTCGACGCGATCTGCGCGAACACCCCCGCCCAGGACGGCCGCAAGCGAGTGGCCGTCGTGCTGGACTTCGGGACCACTGAGGACGCCGGGGCCTCCGCCGCGCAGCCGCCCGAGCAGCGGACGACGTGCGCCAGCGTCGCGCCGCGCGCCAGCTCGGCCGAGGTGCTGGCCGCCGTCGCGCCGCCGCTGCGGTACGACACCAACGGGCTGCTGTGCGCCATCGCCGGTTACCCGAAGGCGGGGTGCGCCGAGCAGTTGGGCGCGGCCGCCGCGCCGCCGGGCAGCACTGCCAAGGCCGCCCCGCGGAGCGGCGGCGACAGCAGCGGCCCGGACATCGGCCTGGTCGCGGGCGGTGCGCTGGTCGCCGTCCTCGCCGGGGGCGCCGTCTGGCAGGCGCGCCGCCGCCGCAACCCCTGACCTCATCTCCTGCCCCCGCCGCTTGGCCTCACCTCCTACTCCCGTCTCCCAGGACAGAATCCGTGAGCAGCACCGCCCGCCGCACCCGACCGCCCACCGGCCCCCGCCAACTGCACCCCGGGGCCTGGTGGTTGTGGGCGCTCGGGCTGGGCGCGGCGGCGACCCGCACCATCAACCCGGCGATCCTGCTGCTGCTCGCCGCGACCGCCGGTTACGTGGTCGCGGCGCGGCGCGGCGATGCGCCCTGGTCGCGCTCGTACGGGGCGTTCCTGCGGCTCGGCCTGCTGGTGCTGGGCATCCGCCTGGTCTTCGCCGTCCTGCTCGGCTCGCCGATCCCCGGCACCCACGTGCTGCTCACCCTGCCCGAAGTCCCGCTCCCCGCCTGGGCGCAGGGCGTGCGGATCGGCGGGCGGGTCACCGTCGAGGGCCTGCTCGCCGCGCTGTACGACGGGCTGCGGCTGGCCACCCTGCTGGTCTGCGTCGGCGCCGCCAACTCCCTCGCCAGTCCGGCCCGTCTCCTGCGCGCCCTGCCCGGCGCGCTCTACGAGGCGGGCGTGGCCGTGGTGGTGGCGATGACCTTCGCGCCGAACCTGGTCGCCGACGTCCGCCGGCTGCGCGCCGCCCGGCGCCTGCGCGGCCGCACCGACAAGGGCATCGCGGCCGTGCTGAGCGTCGGACTCCCCGTCCTGGAGGGCGCGTTGGAACGGTCCATCGCCCTCGCGGCGGCGATGGACACCCGAGGCTTCGGCCGCACCGCCGACGTCCCGCGCCCGCTCGCCCGGGCCACCGCCGCGCTCACCCTGGCCGGACTGCTCGGGGTCTGCCTGGCCGCGTACGGGCTGCTCACCGCCGGAGGCACCGGCTGGGCGCTGCCCGTCCTCCTGCTCGGACTGGCCGCCGCCTTCGCCGGGCTGCTGCTCGGCAACCGGCGATCCGTCAGAACCCGCTACCGGCCGGACCCCTGGGCCCTGCCCGAGTGGCTGACGGCGGGATCCGGCGCCGCCGTGGCGGCCCTCACCACCTACCTGGCCAGCCAGGACCCGGCCGCCTTCGCCCCCACCGTCGTCCCGCCGACCGTCCCCGAGCTGCCGCTGGCCGCCGTCCTGACCGTACTCCTCGGCCTGGTACCGGCGTTCGCCGCCCCGACCCCGCCCCGGAGGGCTTCGTGATCACCTTCGAGCAGGTCTCCGTACGGTACGCGGACTCCGCGGCGCCCGTTCTGAACGACGTCGACCTCACCGTCCCCGAGGGCGAACTCTGCCTGCTGGTCGGCCCGTCGGGCTCCGGCAAGTCCACCCTGCTGGGGACGGTCAGCGGCCTGGTGCCGCACTTCACCGGCGGCGTGCTGCACGGCCGGGTCACCGTCGGCGGCCGGGACACCCGCGAGCACCGTCCGCGCGACCTCGCCGACCTGGTCGGCACCGTCGGCCAGGACCCGTCGGCGCAGTTCGTCACCGACACCGTGGAGGACGAACTCGCCTACGGCATGGAGTCCTTGGGCCTGCCGAGCGACGTCATGCGGCGCCGGGTCGAGGAGACCCTCGACCTGCTCGGCCTCGCCGACCTGCGCGACCGGGCGCTGGGCTCGCTCTCCGGCGGCCAGCAGCAGCGCGTCGCGATCGGCTCGGTGCTCACCGTCCACCCGCGCGTGCTGGTCCTGGACGAGCCCACCTCGGCCCTCGATCCGGGCGCGGCCGAGGAGGTGCTCGCCGTCCTCCAGCGGCTGGTGCACGACCTCGGCACCACCGTGCTGATGGCCGAACACCGGCTGGAGCGGGTCGTCCAGTACGCCGACCAGGTGCTACTGCTGACCCCGGGCGCGCCCCCGGTACTGGGCGAACCGGCCGAGGTGATGGCGCACTCGCCGGTGCACCCGCCGGTGGTCGGCCTCGGCCGGCTCGCGGGCTGGCGGCCGCTGCCGCTGTCCGTGCGCGACGCGCGCCGCAAGGCGGCTTCGTTGCGCACCGAGCTGGACGGCCGGGTGCCCGCCGCGGGCGCCGTCCCGGGCGGTGCGCCGATCGCCGTCTCCGACCGCCTCGCCGTCCGACGCGGCCCGGTGCAGGCCCTGCGCGGGGTGGACCTCGCGCTGCGCCCCGGCGAGATCACCGCCCTGATGGGCCGCAACGGCGCCGGCAAGTCCACCCTGCTCGGCAGCCTGGTCGGCCTGCATGCCCCCGACTCCGGCAGCGTCACCGTCGGCGGCCGCACCCCGCACCGCACCCGCCCCGCCGAACTGATCCGCCAGGTCGGCCTGGTCCCCCAGGACCCGCGTGACCTCCTGTACGGCGAGAGCGTCACCGCCGAATGCGCCGCCGCGGACGCGGACGCGGGCGCTGCCACGGGTTCGTGCCGCGCCCTGGTCGAACGCCTGCTGCCCGGCATCGCCGACACCACCCACCCCCGCGACCTCTCCGAAGGCCAGCGCCTCACCCTCGCCCTCGCCGTCGTCCTCACCGCCCGGCCCCCGCTGCTGCTCCTGGACGAGCCGACCCGCGGCCTGGACTACGCCGCCAAGGCCCGGCTGGTGGAGATCCTGCGCGACCTGGCAGCGGAGGGCCACGCCGTGCTGCTGGCCACCCACGACGTCGAGCTGGCCGCCGAACTGGCGCACCGGACGCTGATCCTGGCCGAGGGCGAGATCGTCGCGGACGGCCCGACGGCGGAGGTGGTGGTCTCCTCGCCGGCCTTCGCGCCGCAGGTATCCAAGGTGCTGGCGCCCGGGCCGTGGCTCACCGTCCAGCAGGTCGCGGAGGCACTGAACGCATGAGCAGCCGCCCTGTTCCGCTCGGGCGCCGGTCGGTCGCGGCGCTGATGCTGGTGTCGTTCGTCGGCGTGACGGCCTTCGGCTGGCCGCTGCTCGCCTCCACCAAGTCGGCGCTGGTCGGCCACTCCGCCGACGCCCCCTGGCTGTTCGCGCTCCTGCTCCCCCTCCTCCTGGCCGTCGTCATCGCCCAGATCTCCGAGGGCCGTTCGGCGGGCGGCGGGGCACCGGGGCTGGATGCCAAGTCCGTTGCGCTGCTGGGGGTGTTGGCGGCGGCTGGTGCCGCGCTCCGGCCGCTCGGCGCGGGGACGGCGGGGCTGGAGCCGATGTTCTTCCTGATGGTCCTCTCCGGCCGGGTGCTCGGCCCGGGCTTCGGCTTCGTGCTCGGCTCGCTGTCGATGTTCGCCTCCGCCCTGCTGACCGGCGGGGTCGGGCCGTGGCTGCCGTTCCAGATGCTCGCCATGGGCTGGGTCTGCCTCGGCGCCGGCCTGCTGCCGGGTGCTTCGACCTTGCGCGGCCGCCGCGAACTCCTACTCCTCGCGTCCTACGGCGCCGTCTCATCCGTCCTCTACGGCACGATCATGAACCTCCATGGCTGGCCGTACATCGGCGGCATGGCCGGCTCCATCTCCTTCGTCCCCGGTGATCCCCTGCCCGCCAACCTGGTCCGCTTCGCCGCCTACTGCCTGACCACGTCGCTCGGTTGGGACCTGCCGCGCGCCGCGCTCACTGTCGTGCTGTGCCTCACCCTCGGTACCCCCGTCCTGCGCGCCCTGCGCCGCACCACCCGTCGCGCCGCCTTCGACGCCCCGGTCACCTTCCGCCCGCCGAATCACTGAGCCCCGCCCGGCACGCACCACACACCTGCCCGACTCCAGCCACGGGCCGCCCGCACAACCCGTCCCGCCCGGCACACTCATGTCGGCGCGGCCCGTCCACCGCACCCCCTGCCGCCGGAACGGCCGGAACTTTCGCGATCCGCGCCGCCACGATCGCCCCCACGCTGTGGTGGCAGTCAGCTGCCGAGGAACCGCAGGACGGCCAGCACCCTGCGGTTGGTGCCGTCGTCCCGCGGCAGTCGCAGCTTGTCGAAAACCGCGTTGGTGTGTTTCTCCACCGCGCTCCGGGAAACGAACAGTTGCTGCGCGATGGCCGTGTTGGTGTGGCCCTGGGCCATGAGTGTCAGCACGATCCGCTCACGGTCCGTCAGTCGATCGAGGTCGTCGGTGTGGCGCGTGCGGGCCAGGAGGCGGCGCACCACCTCCGGGTCGAACACCGTGCCGCCGTCGTGCACCCGTTCCAGCGCGGACAGGAACTCCTCCACCCTTCCGATCCTGTCCTTCAGCAGGTATCCCACGCCCCGGGTGTCGGCCGCCAGCAGCTCGGCTGCGTACCGCTGTTCGACGTACTGCGACAGCACCAGCACTCCCACCCGCGGGCGCTCGGCCCGAAGCCGCAGTGCGGCCCGCAAGCCCTCGTCGGTGTGGCTCGGCGGCATGCGGACGTCCACGACGGTGACGTCCGGGGGCTCGGCGGCCACCGCGGCCAGCAGCGCGTCCGCGTCCCCCACCGCGGCGGTCACCTCGTGTCCTTCGTCCTCCAGGAGGCGGACCAGACCCGCGCGCAGCAGTGCGGAGTCCTCGGCGATCATCAACCGCATGGCAGCTCCGCGATCACGTGCGTGGGGCCGCCGGGCGGGCTGTCCACGGTCAGGCGTCCGTCGAGCGCGGCGATACGGCGTGCCAGTCCGGCCAGTCCCGGCCCGGCGGGATCGGCGCCGCCACGTCCGTCGTCGCGTACCGACACCCTGACCACGTCGGTGTCCTGGTCGATCGCCACCTCGATCCGGGTGGCCCCGGCGTGCTTGGCCGAGTTGGTGAGGGCTTCGCGCACCGCGAAGTAGGCGGCCGTTTCGACGGCGGGGCTCGGCCGCCGCGTCAGGTCGCCGCCGAGGTGCACCGGGATGGGTGAGCGTTCGGCGTCCACGGCCAGTGCCTCGCGCAATCCCAGCTGGTCCAGCGATGCGGGATACACCCGCCACGCCACCTGCCGCAGTTCCTCCAACGCCTGCTCGGCCTCGGTCTGTGCCTGCCGGTACAGCTCCTCGGAGTTCTTGCGGCGTGCCCGTCCGAGCAGCATCGCCACCACGATCAGCCGCTGCTGCAGCCCGTCGTGCAGGTCGCGTTCGATGCGGCGCCGTTCGGCGTCCACGGCCTCGACGATCCCGGACCGGGTGGCGGCCAGTTCGTCGATCCGGCGGCGCATCCGGGCCAGTTCGTCGGGGCCGAGGAAGCGGTGCACCAGCCTTCGCTCCAGCTCGGCGACGGCGGCCAGTCCGGCCAGGTCGAGGAAGAGCAGCAGCAGGCCGACCGCGAGGAGGTATCCGGCGACCGGCCAGGTCGGAGCCATGCCGTCCGCGTCGCGCCCGGCCAGCCAGCGCGACAGCCCGGAAGCAGCCGTCCACGCGCCCGCCGCCAGCAGGAACAGCGCCCCGCCGCCGAGCAGCCCGACCGGGATGCGGCACCACAGGTAGGCGGCAGCCCGTCGCGGCTCGATGCCGTCCGAAGAAGCGTCGGCGCCGCCGAGCAGGACGGCGACACGTCGCTGGTCCAGCGCGGCCAGGCGGACCACCGGCCCGGTGGACCGCGCCAGTGCCCCCGCGGCGAGAACGGCGAGCCCGGCGCAGGCCGAGACCGTGCCGAGCGCGATCCCGACCGCGGCGCGTACGGGCCTCAACCGCGGTGCCGGGCGCTCGGGCGGCGGCGCAGCCGCACCAGGAACCAGCGGGCGACGGCCAGGACCGCGACTGCCACCACCGCCTTCGACACCCATCCCCCGTACTCCTCCACCAACTGCCAGTTGTCGCCCAGCCAGTATCCCAGCACCACGAACGCGGTGTTCCACACCAGGCTGCCGAGGGCGGTCATCGCGGTGAAGGCCGTCAACGACATCCGCTGGATCCCGGCCGGCACGGAGATGAGGCTGCGCACCACCGGCACCATGCGGGCGAGCAGCACGGCGGTGCGGCCGTGCCGCTCGAACCACGCCTCGGCCCGGTCGATCTCGTGCGGGCTGACGAAGGGGACGCGGGCGGCGAGCGCGCGGGTGCGGTCGCGGCCCAGGAGAGCGCCGGCGGCGTACACGATCCAGGAGCCGACGATGGAGCCGAGCGTGGTCCAGATGATGACGGCCGGCAGGCTGAACCGGCCCTGCCCGGCGGCGAATCCGGCGATCGGGAGGATGACCTCGCTGGGCACGAACGGCAGGACGGTATCGACCAGGTTGGTCAGCCCGGCCCCCGGGGCGCCGATGGTCCCCATGACGTCGGCGGCCCATCCGGCGACACCGCCCGCGGGCTCGGCTGAAGCGGTGAGGATCATCGAGGAAGCCGATGTTGTGATCATGCCGTTCACGCTAGGAGGCGGGTGAGGCCGCCACCATGCGGTCGACCACCCGATCGCACTGTGGTTTTCCGCAACCACCGGCGCGGGGATTCGGATGCCCGCCGGCGCTTCCGAGGGAGGCATGCGTCACAGATGTACGCTCCCGTGAAACCGACGCAGAAGACTCGCGCGTCGACGGCAGTGGAGTCAGTCGAATTCGCTTTTGCGGAGGGACGGTTCGGCGAACTGCCCTTCGACCGGCAAGGGCGCCACCTTTCGGCTGGCCGCCATCAGTTCCCAACTCCGCTCAACGCCAACCGATTTGGGAGAGGCCATGAAGGTTCTCATCGCCGGCGGTGCCGGATTCATCGGGTCCACCGTCGCCAGCGCCTGCCTGGACGAGGGCATCGAGCCCGTGATCCTGGACGATCTGTCCACCGGGCGGCCCGAGTTCGTCGCCGGCCGCACCTTCTACCGGGGCGACATCGCCGACGGCGACCTGCTCAACCACGTCTTCCGCGACCACCCGGACATCCACGCCACCATCAACTGCGCAGCCCGAATCGTCGTCCCCGAATCGGTGGCCGACCCGCTCGGCTACTACGACGCCAACGTCACCAAGGGCCTGGCCCTGGTCACCCACCTGCTGCGCAACGGTTGCCACCGGCTCGTCTTCTCCGGTTCGGCCTCGATCTACGACGTCGGCCAGGCCATCACGGAGGACGCGCCGTTCAAGCCGCTGTCCCCGTACGCCCGCACGAAGGCCGCCTTCGAGGGCGCGCTGGAGGACATCACCGGCGGCACCGCCCTGCGGGTCATCACCCTGCGCTACTTCAACCCGATCGGCGCCGACCCCAAGCTGCGCACCGGCCTGCAGACCACCAAGCCCACCCACGCCCTCGGCGTCATGATCGACCGCTACCGCGCCGGAGAGTCGTTCCCGGTCACCGGCACGAACTGGCCCACCCGCGACGGCTCCGGCATCCGCGACTACGTCCACGTCTGGGACCTCGCCGCCGCCCACATCGCCGCGGTGCGCCGCTTCGACGCCGTCGTTCCCGAGACCGGCCCCCGCTACCTGCCCATCAACCTCGGAACCGGTGACGGCACCACCGTCTTCGAACTGGTCAAGGCGTTCGAGGACGTCACCGGCGAGCCGCTCCCCCACCACCTCACCGACGCCCGCCCCGGCGACAACGCCGGTGCCTACCCCACCATCGACCGCGCCCGCACCCTGCTGGACTGGACCCCGGCTCACACCCTCCAGGACGGCATCGCCGCCGCCCTCGCCTGGAACCGGGCCCGCCACACGATCCTCGAAGAGGAGTGAAGGCGGTTGCCAAGCACCCCATCGGAGTGACAGTGTCCGAAACCCGCCAGTGGCGCGGCCCGCACCCGCCTGGCCTCGCGACCATGTCTCAACGTAGCCGCGACATCGTTCCCACGCCGACGGCGACCGCGTCATCGCCCCGAGCTGATCGGGGCAGCGCTACAAGGGGCGTGCGGGACTCGGCCCACACGCAGCCGCGCTCTCCGGTGCGACGTCGGGGGTCAGTGCTGGGCGGCGAGGTGCTCGACCAGGCGGTCGAAGCTGGAGTTGAGGCCCGCTTCGGCCTCCGGGCCGCGGAACATCGCCGGCACGTCG
>NZ_JBHVVI010000175.1:0-14475 GCF_042883685.1 Kitasatospora sp. NPDC058190 | reverse complement strand
CACCGGCCCCGGCCGTTTCCACTGCCGTTTCCGCTGCCGCCGGCCTCAGCGCCGCCCGGAGCGCCGGTCGCCCGGGCCGCCGTCGCCGCCACCGGCCAGGCCCGCGCGGCGCAGCGCGTCCGCCATGGCGCTGTTGGCCGGCGCGGCGGCGCCGAAGCCGCCCCGGTCGCCGCGGTCACCCCGGTCGCGCCGGTCCTGCCCGCCGCGGCCACCCTGGCCACCCTGGCCGCCCTGGCCGCCACCACGCCGCTCCTGGCGCGGCGGGCGGGCCTGCCGGTCGCCCCGGTCGCCGCCGCGGTCGCGGCCGACCTCGTCGTCCAGCCGCAGGGTGAGCCCGATCCGCTTGCGCGGCACGTCCACCGAGAGCACCCGGACCTTGACGATGTCGCCGGGCTTGACCACCTCGCGCGGGTCCTTGACGAAGTTCCTCGACAGCGCCGAGACGTGCACCAGCCCGTCCTGGTGGACGCCCACGTCGACGAAGGCGCCGAAGGCGGCGACATTGGTGACCACGCCCTCCAGCACCATGCCGACCTCCAGGTCGCCGATCTTGTCGACGCCCTCCTTGAAGACGGCGGTGCGGAAGGCCGGGCGCGGGTCGCGGCCCGGTTTGTCCAGCTCGCCGAGGATGTCGGTGACGGTCGGGACGCCGAAGGTGTCGTCGGCGAAGTCGGCCGGGCGCAGCGCGCGCAGCCGCTCGCTGTTGCCGATCAGCTCGCGCAGCTCCCCGCCGGTCGAGGCGAGGATGCGGCGCACCACCGGGTAGGCCTCGGGGTGCACGCTGGAGGCGTCCAGCGGGTCCTCGCCGCCGGGGATGCGCAGGAAGCCGGCGCACTGCTCGAAGGCCTTGGGGCCGAGCCGGGCGACGTCCTTGAGCTGCCTGCGGGTGCGGAACGGGCCGTTGGCGTCGCGGTGGGCCACGATGTTGTCGGCCAGCGTGGCGGTGACGCCGGAGACCCGGGTGAGCAGCGGCGCCGAGGCGGTGTTGACGTCCACGCCGACGGCGTTGACGCAGTCCTCGACCACGGCGTCCAGCGAGCGGGAGAGCTTCACCTCGCTCAGGTCGTGCTGGTACTGGCCGACGCCGATCGACTTGGGATCGATCTTGACCAGTTCGGCCAGCGGGTCCTGGAGACGGCGGGCGATGGAGACCGCGCCGCGGATCGACACGTCCAGGTCCGGCAGCTCCTGCGAGGCGAACGCCGAGGCCGAGTAGACCGAGGCGCCGGCCTCGCTGACCATCGCCTTGGTGAGGTTCAGCTCGGGGTGGCGCTTGATCAGGTCCTCGGCGAGCTTGTCGGTCTCCCGGGAGGCGGTGCCGTTGCCGATCGCGACCAGGTCGACGTCGTGCTTCTTCGCCAGCGCGGCCAGGGTGCCCAGGGCCGCGTCCCACTTGTTGGCGGGCTGGTGCGGGTAGATCGTCTCGTACGCGACGACCTTGCCGGTGGCGTCCACCACGGCGACCTTCACGCCGGTGCGGAAGCCCGGGTCCAGACCCATGGTGGCGCGGGTGCCGGCCGGGGCGGCGAGCAGCAGGTCGCGCAGGTTGGCGGCGAAGACGCGCACCGCCTCGTCCTCGGCCTCGGCGCGCAGCCGACCGCGCAGGTCGATGCCGAGCCGGACCAGGATGCGGGTGCGCCAGGCCCAACGGACGGTGTCGCCCAGCCATTTGTCGGCCGGGCGGCCGTGGTCGGCGATGCCGAAGCGGCCGGCGATGCGCTGCTCGTAGTCGCTCTCTCCGGGCAGGTCGCCGGCGGACTCGCCGTCGTAGGGCGAGAGTTCGAGGTCGAGCACCTCCTCCTTCTCGCCGCGCAGCATCGCCAGGATGCGGTGCGAGGGGAGCTTGGTGTAGGGCTCGGCGAAGTCGAAGTAGTCGGCGAACTTGGCGCCGTCGCCCTCCTTGCCGTCCCGGACCTTCGCGACCAGGCGGCCCCGGGTCCACATCCGCTCGCGCAGCGAGCCGACCAGGTCGGCGTCCTCGCCGAAGCGCTCGACCAGGATCGCCCGGGCGCCCTCCAGGGCGGCGGGGCCGTCCGCCACCGACTCGTTCAGGTACCGGGCGGCGAGCACGGCCGGGTCCTGCGTCGGGTCGGCGAGCAGGGTGTCGGCCAGCGGCTCCAGGCCCGCCTCGCGGGCGATCTGCGCCTTGGTGCGCCGCTTGGGCTTGAAGGGCAGGTAGATGTCCTCCAGCCGGGCCTTGGAGTCCGCGGCGAGCACCTGGGCGCGCAGCGCGTCGTCCAGCTTGCCCTGGGCCTCGATCGACTCCAGGACGGCCGCCCGGCGCTCCTCCAGCTCGCGCAGGTAGCGCAGCCGCTCCTCCAGGGTGCGCAGCTGGGCGTCGTCCAGCGAGCCGGTGACCTCCTTGCGGTAGCGGGCCACGAAGGGGACGGTCGCGCCGCCGTCGAGCAGGTCGACCGCAGCCTTCACCTGCCCCTCACGGACGCCCAGTTCCTCGGCGATCTTCCGCTCGATCGCCTGCTGGGCCTGCCGGGCCCCCTGTTCGACTGGCGTGGTCACGAAGCCGGTCACCTTCTCCTTCAGTGCTTTTCGCCGTACGCCCTGCATTCTGGCAGGTACCGGTGACGGCTCCCGGCCGCACCCGGGGCGGCGGGCGTGGCGCGATAGGGCGGCGAACCCAATCAGGCTTGGGCGGGGTCCAGTTGGGGGGTGCGGGTCACACCAGCGTGAGCGAGCCGCTGGGGCGGCCGTCGGTGGCGAGGTCGATCACCTTCGTCCAGCTGCCGTAGGTCAGCCTGATCCGGTCCGGGCCGTCCCAGGCCGCGTCGATCGAGTCGTCGACCCTGAAGTCCGCGTAGGCGATCTGCCAGCGGCGGGTGGTCAGGCCGGTGCCCTGGTCGACGAAGATCCACTGGGCGGTGCTGAGCATTCCGGCCTGCTCCTGCCGGACGATCCGGCGGTCCGACCGGTTGGGCGCCTTCTGCGTCGCGGTGGCCTGCGGGGCGTCCAGGAAGAGCCACAGCGGCACCGTCGCCGCGGCCGCCAGCATGACGCCGACGCCCAGGACCACCCGGATCCAGGCCCGCCAGGTGACGCAGTACAACACCACCAGCAGCAGCGGCAGCGCGACGGTGAACAGCAGGAGCGGCCGGTCGAACCACTCGCGCAGCACCAGCAGCCCGCCCGAGCCCGCGCTGTAGTCGCCCGCCGCACCCAGCAGCGTGAGCAGCGCCAACGCACCCAGCGCCGCGCGCAGTGCCCGGCGCTCCCCGGCCGTCCGCCGACTGATCACCATCTCCTCACCTTATCGGGCCGGGCAGTTCGGGAATCCGGCTGAAGCCCGACGATCTGCGCTGTACGCTGCCGGGCATGTGCGCTGCCGCCCGGATGCACCCCGATGAACCGGTCGTCGACGCGGCCCTGGTACGGCGGTTGATCTCCGCCCAGTTCCCCGAGTGGGTGGGTCTTCCGGTCACGCCCGTCGGGTCCGCCGGGACGGACAACGCGATGTTCCGGCTCGGGCCCGAACTCGCCGTCCGGCTGCCCCGGGTGGAGTGGGCGGCCGGGGACGTCCGCCGGGAGCACCAGTGGCTGCCCAGGCTGGCACCACGACTGCCGCTGCCCGTCCCCGCACCGATCGCCGTCGGCCGCCCCGCCGCGGGCTACCCGTGGGAGTGGTCGGTGCTGCGCTGGCTCGACGGCGTCAACCCGGCGGTCGGCGCCCTCGCCGCCCCCGACGCCCTGGCCCGCGACCTGGCCGGCTTCGTCAACGCCCTGCGCACCGCCGACCCCGCGGGCGGCCCCGCCGGACACCGCAGCGTCCCGCTCGCCTCCCGGGACGGCGCCACCCGCGCGGCGATCACCCAGCTGACCGGCGCGATCGACACGGCGGCCGCAACCGCCCTGTGGGACAAGGCACTTCGCCTCCCCGAGTACGACGGCCCGCCGACCTGGATGCACGGCGACCTCACCCCCGGCAACCTGCTGGTCTCCAGAACCGGCCGGCTCGCCGCCGTCCTCGACTTCGCCCTGATGGGCGTCGGCGACCCCACCGCCGACCTGATCGCCGCCTGGAACCTGCTCCCCGCCGCCGCCCGCCCCACCTTCCGGGCCGCCCTGCACGCGGACGACGCGATGTGGGCCCGCGGCCGCGCCTGGGCCTTCTCCATCGCCCTGGTGACGATCCCCTACTACCGCCACACCGACCCGGCGCTGACCGCGAACGCCCGCCACGTGGTCCGCGAGGTCCTCGCCGACCGGAGCGGCTAGAACCGGCCCGGCGACTCCTCGCCGACGATGACGTGCCGCGGATGCGCTGCCCGCTGCCCGTACGCGCGGCCCCGGCCGCCTGACCCTCCGCCACCGCTCGTGCTGTCCGGGGCCATTGCTATGGTTCTCCCCGCCACTAGCGACAGGGGGAGCGGATTTGGCACGGAGCGTGATCGACGTCAGGGTGAGCCGGCGGGTGCTGTGGATCGGCGGGGACGCGTACCCGCTGCAGCACATCGCCCGGGCCCGGCAGTTGGTGTGGTGGCCGCCCAAGCGCCTGCGGACCGTCATCAGGTTCGTCCGGCAGGTGATCGGTCTGCTGGTCGCCGCCGGCTTCGTCGGCGCGCTCACCAAGAACGCGACGGACCAGCCGATGGCCCGCGCCGTCCCGGGCGTGCTGCTGGTCGCCGCCCTCCTGTTCTGCCTCTACCGGTTCGTCACCCGACTGCGGCAGAAGGCGGTGTACAAGCTGGTCATCGAGACCTCGAACTCCGCGACCACCGCCGTGGTGAGCCACGACGCCCGGCAGATCGGCAATCTGATCCAGATGATCATGGAGGCGATCGACAACCCCCAGGCCGAGTTCGCACTCCAGGTCGAGAACGTCCACATCGGCGACAAGATCACCCAGTACGGCGACCACAACACCGGAAAGCGGGTCGGACTGTGAGCAACTCCTTCCACTTCGGCGACTCGGTCACCCAGCACGGCGACCACAACATCGGCATCGTCAAGAACCAAGGCCCGGTCGATCCGCAGGCCGCGCTCCGCGAGCTCGTCACCGCCGTCCACCAGTTGCGCGAGCAGGTGCCGGCCGAGGACCGCGAGGTACTGGACGAGTCACTGGAGGCGATCGGCGACGGCTCCGCCGCCTCGCCGTCGGCGCTGCGCCGCGCGCTGCGCAACATCTCCGGAGTGGCCTCGCTGGTCCGGGCGGGTGCGCCGGTGGTGGAGTCGGTCCGGCGGATCCTGGACTCCCTCAACAGCTGATTTTCATACCAGGTCAGGAATCTGTCCTGGTCAATCCCGACTGCTAGCGTGGCCGGTATGACGGGACTGCGGGAGCGCAAGAAGGAGCGGACGCGACAGGCCATCTCCGAGGCGGCCATCGCGCTCTTCCTGGAGCACGGCTTCGACCAGGTGTCGGTGGCGGACGTCGCGGCCGCCGCCGAGGTCTCCAAGCCCACCCTGTTCAGCTACTTCCCCAGCAAGGAGGATCTGGTCGTCCACCGCTTCGCCGACCACCAGGAGCAGGCGGCCGAGGTGGTCCGGGGCCGCGGCGCCGACGAGACGGTGCTCGACGCCCTGCGCCGCGACTTCCTGGACGGCCTCGCCCGGCGCGACCCCGTCACCGGCCTCAACGACCACCCGCAGGTACTGGCCTTCACCGCCCTGGTCTACGGCACCCCGAGCCTGGCCGCCCGGGTCGGCGCCTACGTCGCCCGCGCCGAACAGTCCCTCGCCGACGCCCTGCGCGAGGCCCCCGACCTGCCCGAACCCCGCGACCTCACCGCCCCCGTCCTCGCCGCCCAGGTCACCGCCACCCAACGCGTCCTCGCCCTGCACAACTGGCGCCGCATCCACCACGACGGCCGCTCCGCCGACGACCTCCACCCCGACGCCGTCGCCGACGCCACCCGCGCCTTCGACCTGCTCACCGGCGGCTACGCCGAGGCCTGAGCGTCAGGACCCGAGCCCGGACCCACGGACCCGCGCTCGGCAGCCGGCGTCGGGAGCGCGAAACCCGGCCCCGCGCCGGGTGAGCCGACGAAGAAGGGGTTGCGGCCTCCGGCCGTGCGGATCGCCGCCGTCGCGCCCGAGGGCCGGATCCACCCCTGGTCGCGAACAGCGGCGGGGCGGGGCTACCGCCGCCGCGGCCTGCCGGAACGGCCCCCGCCACGCGGCTTGCCCGGGGCGGCGGCGTGCGCGGGGGCACTGGCCGTCTCCGGCCAGTGGGTGGGGCGGGTGAGGGTGGCGGGGAGGCGGGTGGTGGCGTCGCCGCGGGCGGCGTTGAGTTGGGCCTGGGTGAGGAAGAGGGCCGAGCTGAGGTCGGCGCCGGCGAGGTTGGCGTCGCGCAGGTCGGCGCCGATCAGGTCGGCGAGGCGCAGGTCGGCGCCGGAGAGGTCGGCGGCGACGAGGAGGGCGCCGCGGAGGTTGGCGCCGCGCAGGTCCGCGCCGCGCAGGCGGGCGCCGAAGAGGTCGGCGCCGCGGTGCTCGCGGCGGCGGGGGACGGCGGCGCGGACGAGTTCGCCGGCGCGCAGCAGCAGGTCGCTGACCCGCTGGCGGTGGGCGGGGACGTCGACGGCGAGGATCTCCTCGGGGGTGCCGCCGGCCAGCCGGTCGGTCTCCTCCAGGGCCTGGCGCAGTTCGGCGTGGACGGGCCGGGCCGCCTCGAAGGTGAGCGCCTCGGTGAGGTACCAGAGGAGTTCGTGGAGCTGCCGCACGATCGGGAACACGTCGAACATCTGCTGGGCGCCGGCCGGCTCCTCGCGCCAGCTGACCCCGCCGAAGGTGACCTGGGAGACCCGCTGTCCGGCGCCGAAGCAGTCGTAGACGGTGCAGCCCTGGAAGCCGCTGTCCCGCAGCCGCGCGTGGATTCCGCAGCTGAAGTCGGTCCGCAGGTTGCGGCAGGGGGTGCCGGCGGCCTTGTCGACGGCGAAGTCGGCGGTGGCCGCGAAGGGCAGGGCGACGCAGCAGAGCCCGAAGCAGCTGCCGCAGTCGGACTGGAGCGGGGTCGGCGCGGCCGCCGTCTGATCCTGCGGCGGCTCGGTCTCGCGCACGTTCCGGGGTCCCTCCAGCGGCGGGGCGTCGGTCCGGCCCCGTGAACCCTGGAATCCTACTGGGCACGGCCACCCTCACGCCGGTAATATGCGCAGTGGCAAAGAGACCATTACGTACGGGGGGACAGACAGCATGCCGCAGCCGAGCATCACCGAGCTGGTCCGGATGTGGATCAGCGGTTGGACGGTCTCCCGGGGCTCCGCCGACCCGGTGGAGCAGCCGTGGGGCTGGAGCATCGACGTCGGCGCACCGGACAAGGAGGTGGGTCGGCACGTGCTGCCCGAGCCGACCGAGGGCGAGGTCCGCAAGCTCGCCGAGACGATCACCGCGCCGACCACCTGGCTGAAGCTGTTCGCCGAGGACGACACCGTGCGCCCCTGGCTCGGACCGCGGTGGCGGCTGGGCCAGCCGGGCTTCCTGATGACCGCCCCGCTCGGCCCCGAGCGGCCCGAGCTCCCGGCCGGCTACACCGTGACCACCTGGACCAGGGGCGGGATCCTGCGGGTGCTGGTGCGCACCGAGGACGGGCACCTGGCCGCCCGGGGCCAGGCGGGCCTGGCCGGCCCGGTGGCCGTGCCGGACCAGATCGTGACGGCCCCCGAGCATCGCCGCCGGGGCCTGGGCTCGGTGGTGATGCGGACCCTGCAGTCCGCCGCGTACGAGACCGGCGCCCGCACCGGCGTGCTGGTCGGCACGGCGGCGGGGCAGGCGCTCTACACCTCGCTGGGCTGGACCACCCACGCCCCGATGGCGAGCCTGGTCCTGGAAAAGCAGGAGGACTAGCGGTACGGCAGCAGCTCGGGCCGCTTCGGCGGGCGGCCGTCGCCGGAGGAGCGGCCGGTGAGGCGGCGCCCGACCCACGGGCCGAGGTGGGTGCCCAGCCAGCGGGCGTCCGAGCGCAGCCGCTCGGCGCGGCCGGTCGGGGCGGCGGGCGGCAGCGGGGCGCGCCAGTCGAAGGCGGCAGGGCGGCCGAGCGCCTCCAGCACGCCCTCGGCGACCCGGCGGTGGCCCTCGGGCGACAGGTGCAGGCGGTCCTCGGCCCAGAGCCGGCGGTCGTCGAAGCAGGGCGCGGAGAAGAGGTCGACCACGGCGAAGCCGTCCTGCTGCCCGAGCTCCTGCACGAAGGCCTTCATCCGCAGGATGGCGGGCAGCAGCCGGGCGCTGCCCGCCAGGCGGCGGGTGGGGTCGGTGCTGGTGAACAGGACGACGGTGGCGCCGGCGGCGCGCAGGTCGGCGGCGCAGCGGCCGAGCAGCCGCTCGACCCGGTCGATGTCGCAGCCGGGGCGCAGCACGTCGTTGAGGCCGCCGGCCAGGGTGACGAGTTCGGCGCCCATGGCGGCGGCGGTGGCGAGCTGCTCGTCGTGGATCTGGCCGATGAGCTTGCCGCGGACGGCGAGGTTGGCGTACCGGAAGTCGCCGTCCGACTGCCCCACCCGATCCGCGTGCTCGGCGGCCAGGGCGCTGGCGACCCGGTCGGCCCAGCCGCGGTAGTGGCCGTCGGGCAGCACGTCGTCGCACATGCCCTCGGTGAAGGAGTCTCCGATGGCGACGTAACTGACGTAGCTGCGCTTGCTGGTGGGCACGGGCTGCCTCCGCTCTCCTCTGCTGGCTGCGCGGTCCGACGATCGTACGTGTGCGCTTACCAACCAGTTCCGCGGGGCCCCGGTCACTCATCCGGCGTCCACTGCCCGTTTATCGGTCCGCGCCATCCTGAGCACACGGGGCGGCGGCCGGCGACGGGGGCTTTGCCGCCGCCCCTGCACACAGCCGCCCGTTCACACAGCTGCCCCTGCACGCGGCGGCCACCCCCGCACCCGGCGGTCACCCAGGGGCGACGACCGCCTCGTCCGTGGCGCGCCCAGCCGTGAACCAGTGCTCGCGCACCGCGTCGGTGGGCCGCTGCTCGCCCAGGGCGCCCAGCCCCCACTCCCCCAAGGCCTCGATCACCGGCCGCAGTTCGCGTCCGCGCCCGGTCAGCTCGTAGACCGTCGCGTTGGCCGGCCGTTCCAGCCGTCGCCGGACGGCGAGCCCCTCGCCCTCCAGCTGTTTGAGCCTGGCCGCGAGGATGTCGGTGGAGACGCCGGGCAGGTCGGCGTGCAGGTCGGTGTAGCGGCGCGGGCCACCGAGGAGCTCACGGACGATCAGGAGGCTCCAGCGCTCCCCCACCGCGTCCAGGGCGCGGGCGACGGCGCAGTACTGGTCGTAGCTTCGGCGTGACATGTGGATCAGCATAGCCAAGAGGTTGGACTTTCCAAGTGTCCGCTTGGTAGAACAAAGCAGAAGCAACGGAGCGGTGGTGACGGTCGGGAGGCCGCAGATGGAGTTTCGGCAGTCGAGCAAGCTGAACGACGTGTGCTACGAGATCCGGGGCCCGGTGGTCGACCAGGCCAACGCCCTGGAGGAGGCCGGGCACAGCGTGCTGCGGCTGAACACCGGCAACCCGGCCCCGTTCGGCTTCGAGGCGCCCGAGGAGATCATCCAGGACATCATCCGCAACCTGCCCCGGGCGCACGGCTACAGCGACTCGCGCGGCATCCTGCCGGCCCGTCGCGCGGTGGTGCAGTACTACCAGCAGCGCGGGGTCCAGGGCGTCGGCGTCAACGACGTCTACCTCGGCAACGGTGTCTCCGAGCTGATCCAGATGGCCGTCACCGCGCTGGTGGACGACGGTGACGAGGTGCTCGTCCCGATGCCCGACTACCCGCTGTGGACCGCGTCGGTCCGGCTGGCCGGCGGCAAGGCCGTGCACTACCTGTGCGACGAAGAGGCCGAGTGGTACCCGGACCTGGACGACATCGCCGCCAAGATCACCGCCCGCACCAAGGCGATCGTGGTCATCAACCCCAACAACCCCACCGGCGCGGTCTACCCGAAGGAGCTGCTGGAGGGCATCCTCGACCTGGCCCGCCGCCACCAGCTGATGGTGCTGGCCGACGAGATCTACGACAAGATCCTCTACGACGACACCGAGCACCACTGCCTGGCGGCCCTCGCCGACGACGTGCTCACCCTCACCTTCAACGGCCTCTCCAAGGCCTACCGGGTGGCCGGCTTCCGCAGCGGCTGGCTGGTCGTCTCCGGCCCCAAGCAGCACGCGACCGACTACCTGGAGGGCCTGACCATGCTCTCCGGCATGCGGCTGTGCCCCAACGTGCCCGCCCAGTACGCCGTCCAGGCCGCGCTCGGCGGCCACCAGTCCATCAACGACCTGGTACTGCCCGGCGGCCGGCTCACCGAGCAGCGCGACATCGCGGTCAAGGCGCTCAACGAGATCCCCGGCGTCAGCTGCGTCAAGCCCAAGGGCGCCCTGTACGCCTTCGCCAAGCTCGACCCGGCGGTGCACCGGATCGTCGACGACGAGCGGTTCGTGCTGGACCTGCTGCTGCGCGAGAAGATCCACGTCGTCCAGGGCACCGGCTTCAACTGGCCCCGCCCGGACCACTTCCGCTTCGTCACCCTGCCGCGCGCCGACGACCTGGAGACGGCGATCAACCGGATCGGACGCTTCCTCGCGACGTACCGGCAGAGCTGAACACCATACGCTCGAGCACATGACCGTCCTGCGTTCCGTCGCCCTGTTCGTGCTCGCCGCCGTCGCCGAGATCGGCGGCTGCTGGCTGGTCTGGCAGAGCGTGCGGGAGCAGCGGCCGTGGTGGCTGGCCGGGTTGGGGGTGGTGGCGCTCGGCGCGTACGGCTTCGTCGCGGCGCTGCAGCCGGACAGCCACTTCGGCCGGGTGCTGGCCGCGTACGGCGGGGTGTTCGTGGCCGGCTCGCTGCTCTGGGGCATGGCCGTGGACGGCTTCCGGCCGACCCGCTACGACGTGCTGGGCGCGCTGATCTGCCTGGCCGGGGTCGCCGTGATCATGTACGGGCCCCGGCGCTGAACGTGGCCGGGCCCCGGTGCCGAGGAGTTCCTCGGCACCGGGGCCCGTCGCGTCGATCAGGGCCTACCAGCCCCAGCCGCCGCCCTCGCCGTCGTCGTCGCGGCCGGAGTCCCAGCCCTCGCCGACCTTGCGCAGGATGCTGTAGTTGTCGATCTGCTTGCCGTCCTCGGTCAGTGCGGTGACCTTCATGACCGACTTCTGGCCCAGGTGCGCCGGGGTGACGTCGACCTTGATGAAGGAGTAGCCGGTGTAGCGCACCCGCGACCACTGGATGGTCTCGGGGGTCTTCACCCGGCCCTTGCTCCAGTAGTAGGTCGTGACCTCGTCCTGGTGGTTCTCGTGCCCCTCGTAGGTGTCCGGCACGTCGAACTTGTACAGGCTGCGGCCGGCCGCACCCGCGGTCACGTAGACCACGCCGTCCTTCTCCGGCTCGATCGTGGCGCCGCTCGGCACCTGCTTCGAGACCTTGTTGCCGAGGATGGCGTCGGTGCGCTCGTAGATGTGGTTGTGGCCGTTGATGACCAGGTCCACCCGGTACTTCTCGAACAGCGGCACCCAGGCCTCGCGGACACCGCCCTCGGAGGCGTGCGCGACGGTGGTGGAGAAGGCGCAGTGGTGGAAGAAGACCACGATGAAGTCGACGGTCTCGTCGCCGCGCAGGTCCTTGAGGGTGCGCTCCAGCCACGCGGTCTGCTTGCCCGCCGAGAGGCCCAGGTTGGCCGGGATCTCGTAGGACACGTCGTTGGCGTCGAGGGAGATGACGCCGACGTTCTTGTAGCGGAAGCTGTAGACGCCGGGGACCTTGCGCGGGTCCGGGCCGTTGTCCGGCAGGTAGAAGCGGGTGTTCTCGCCGCCGTAGCCGTTGGGCGAGTACCAGGCCTCGATGTCGTGGTTGCCGTACGCGACCATCCACGGCACGGTGGCGGCGACCGTCTCGGTCTGGACCAGGAAGTCGTCCCAGGTCCGGGCGTTGTAGACGGACTTGTCCGGGTCGGTGCCGGAGCCGGCCGGGTCGGCGTAGCAGATGTCGCCGGCGTGCAGGTGGAAGGCCGGGTTCTGGGCCAGGATCACGTGGTCGTTGCCGGCCGCGTGCGAGCTGACGCCCTGGTCGCCGAAGGCGGTGAAGGTGAACGGCTCGTACACCTTGCCCCAGCGGTGGTCGCGGGCGGGCGCGGTGCGGAAGGTGTGCAGGGTGGAGATCCGCTGCTGCGAGGCCGGGTCGAAGCCCTCGTGGCCGACACCGTAGTAGTAGGTGGTGTCGGGGTGCAGGTCCTCCAGCGCCACGTGCAGGTAGTACTGGTCCACCGGCTGGCTGTTCGGGGTCAGCGCCGGGGTGTGCAGGGCGCGGACCTCGGCCTGGACCTTGTGGCTGAGGTCCCACGGGTGCTTGCCGAAGCGCAGGAACGGCTTCTTGACCGGCGCCGGGACCTGCCAGGAGATACGGAACTGGGTGTCCGGCTCGGGGCCGAACTGGAGGTGGCGCCCGATCGGCGCGACCAGCGAGCCGTCGATGCCGTCCGTCGTGCCGCCCGTCAGCAGCTGCGGGCCGGCCGGGGCCGCGACCGCGGTGCCGCCGCCCAGCGCTCCGCCGACGGCGATGGCGCCCACCGTCACGGCGCCGGCGCGCAGCATCCGGCGGCGGGAGAAGCGGGCCCGCAGGTACTCGTGCTGCTCGGCCATGCTCATGCGGTCGGCAAGCTTGGCCGGCACGCCCATGTTGGGGATATCCATGCGCGGGACTCTGTCAGCGGCGCGTTGACCGCACGCGGACTTCCGGTGAACGAGTGTCAGCGCGCCCCCCACTCGAACACCAATGTTCGACCATGGTTTGGCAAAGAGCATGCCCGTACCGAACCCACGTCGGATCATGGGATCCTTCGACACCGGAGCCTGACCGGGTGTCATGGACGGGCCCGGCCCCGCGGCGGCGCCGGCGACACCGACGAGTGCAGATCAGGCGGACGGTTCGTCCCAGTGCGTGGCGGCCCGGTCGCCGGTGCCGTCACAGGTGCGGCAGATCTCGTCCCGGTAGGCCTGCTTGGCGCCGGTCGCGTCCACCCGGTAGCGGACGTACACCCCGGTGCCGTTGCAGAGGAAGCAGTTGCCGCCCCCGCCGCCCACCTCGGTGGTGCCGGTGCCCTGACAGGTGCGGCAGTTGAGGCCGGCGGTCCGGCCGGTGCCCGCGCAGATGCGGCAGACCGTCGTCATCGTCTTCCTCCCTCGGCGCGGAACCGCTCGATGCACCGGCCATGGTAGTGGTCCGGTCCCACGGCCGCCCCGGGACGTCGATCTGACCATCCGTCAGTACTGATCCGGCCGGTCAGGGGGTCAGTCGGGCAGGGCCTCGCGCACCCGGCGGGAGACCGAGATCAGCTGGAGGTCGAGCAGACCGGGCGGGTCGGCCAGGCCCGGACCGCCCGCGTGCACCCAGGCGGCTATGTCGTCGATCATCTCGTCCATCAGCACGAAGCCGAGCCAGACCGGACGGCCGCCCGCCGCCCGGCCCTCACTGGAGGGGCCGACCACCACCACGTTGGACTGGGTGCAGACGTCCAGGCACTTCACCGCGCGGACCCGGCCCGCCGAGCCGACCGCGGTCCGCAGCCGCTCGTACTGCCCCGCGTGGTCCACCCCCGGGTGCTTCGCCTCGGTGCCGCAGCAGCAGCCGCGGCAGACGGTCACCGTCACCGGGGACCCGGCACCCTGCTTCCGGTCGCGGTCGCGGTCACGGCGGCTCATCGGCTCTGCTCCCCCTCGGGTCGGCGAGCCCTGGTCGGCGGCACGCTCTGCACCGGAACTGTACCGGGCGCCCGGGGACCCTCCGCCGGGCCGGGGCACCCCTCACTAGGATGCCGAGGGTCCCGCGCCGACGGGGCGGTTTCCAGGGAAGGACGGGCGGATGCCGAAGCGGAGGGCCGTGGGCCTGTGGTTCTCGGTGGCCGTGGCGGTGCTCGGGATCCTCTGCGGGGCCCTCGGGCTCTCGGTGGTCCTCACCGGCGGCTACTCGGTCCACCGGATGGACGGCACGGCGATGGGACCGGGACTGCGCCAGGGCGACCGGATGCTGACCGACCGGGTCGCGGCCGCGGACGTCCGACGCGGCGAGATCTACGTCGTCGACTCCCGTTCCTTGAGAGATCAGTGAATCTCAAGGATTTGCCCATTTCGGGACAAAGGTCCTCGCCTGACCCGGCCTAGGGGCCGGTGCGAGGTAGACGCTTCACGGCCACCGGCGGGACCAGGTCCCGTCTTACGGTCGGCTCCACGTCCGTTTCGCGTCTCCGGGCCACTCCCGGCGACGTGGCGCTTCACGAGGGAAGCGAGGTTGAGCGCGGCGTTCTCATCGCGGTCGATGACCAGCCCGCACTGTTCGCAGCTGAAGGTACGCACCCGCAGAGGCAGTTTGGGTTTCACTGCCTGGCAGTGGGAGCACGTCTTGGAGCTGGGGAACCAGCGGTCGGCGACGTCGAGCCGGCCGCCGTTCCACACGGTCTTGTAGGCGAGTTGGCGGCGGATCTCGCCGAACCCGGCGTCGGACACGGCCCGGGCGAGATTGCGGTTCCTCACCATCCCGGCGACGTTG
>NZ_JBHVVI010000174.1:0-14866 GCF_042883685.1 Kitasatospora sp. NPDC058190 | reverse complement strand
TGCGGCATGGTAAACGGGCACGGGCCGGTTTCGCCGAGTCATCTGTGTCGGCGAACCCGGCCCCTGGGTGCGGGACAGCGCAAGGGCTAAGCCTGTCGCCACCGCCGCCTGGCAGATCGAGGCGGGCGGTGGACGAGGACGGCCGTGGCCTCTCCGTCTGGGACACCTTCTCCGGTGTCGGTGGTGTGGCCGAGGCCGTAGTGGAGGATCTCCTGCTCGTGGCGACGGTCACCCGGTCAGGCCGGCCGGCTGGCCCTGGTGTGCTTGGTGATGGCGAACGTCACGTGCAGGGAGTGCCCGGGCCGTCCCCCGGCCCGCGCGGTGGTCGGCCCCGCACGCGCGGGGGTTGTTCGTCGGAGGCCGATCCGCCCGACGTCGACGTCTTGTCGGCCCGCGCGACCGCGGGCATCGCACCTGGTGGCTCTCGGGAGTCGAGCGGTTGGCCGGGCTTGAACGGCGTTGGTCTCCTTCGTCGACGAGGTGAGCCAATGCACCGCCCGCCGGGCGGGCCCCAACTGGTTGCCCAGATCGGCTTCGGTGGTCATGGCCGGAAGCCGCGCGTCGGCTGCCGACAGGTGTCCGCACGTGCGGCAGTGCCGGGTGTCATCCTGGCCGGTGCTTCGGGGGCGAGGGCGGCTGACTGGCTGTCGGCAAAGTCGGCATTGAGTCAGCATCGGTCCGGCCAGGCATGGTCACGGGAGGTCAGAGTCCGTGAGGTGCCGGCCTGCGCAGGATGGGGCCCGCGCAGGCCGGATCGAGGTCGGGAGGCCGTCGTGAGGGTGGGGATCGCGGCCTGTCGCGCGGGTGTTCCGCACCGGATAAACGCGCAGGTCAGCGCACTCGTCCACGCGGTTTCAGCAGGGTGGTGGGGAGTTCGGGGGCGGGCAGGCGGTCGCCTGGGTAGCCGTGCACCTCGCCGAAGCGGTTGCCGGTCATCCAATCCGAACGGGCTCGGGTAATGTCGTCCATCGATCGGCCGATGAAGTTCCACCACATGACGATCTCCTCCTCGAAGGGCGTGCCGCCGAGGAGGATGAGGCGGGCCTCGGTGTCGCCGGTGTTGGTGAGGGTCAGGGTGCCGGGGCCGGGCGCGAGGTAGCCGAGATCGGCGGGGTGCAGCGCGGTTCCGGCGAGGCGGAGGTCGCCGTGGTCGACGAGGACGCCGTGCTCGAAGGCGGGGTCGAGGGCGAGGGTGACGGTGGCGTGCGGGTGGAGGGTGAGTTCGGCGCCGAGGAGGGGGGTGAAGGTCGGGGCGGGGGAGGTGTCGCCGGCCAGGGTGCCGAGGAAGACGCGGGCCTCGCCGCCGTCGAGGGGGACCGGACGGGGGGCGTGGTGGTGGAAGTCGCGGGCGGTGTGGCGGTGCTCGTCGGGCAGGGCGACCCAGAGCTGGACGCCGTGCAGGACGGTGGTGGCGGGGGTGGAGACCTCGGAGTGACAGATGCCGTGGCCGGAGGTCATCAGGTTGAGCTCGCCGGGGCGGACGAAGGCGTGCACGCCGAGGCTGTCACGGTGCTCGATCTCGCCGGTGAAGAGCCAGCTGACCGTCTGCAGGCCGGTGTGGGGGTGCGGGGCGACGTCCATCCCGCCGGTGCGCGCGACGTCATCGGGGCCGTAGTGGTCCACGAAGCACCAGGCGCCGATCATCCGGCGCGAGCGGTGCGGCAGGGTGCGGCGGACGGTCATCGCGCGCGGTCCGCCGAGCGGGACGTCCCGGGCGGTCAGGACCTCCACCTGTGGGTCCTGCGGCTGAGCGGCGGGGCGCGGCTCGGTCTCTGCGGTGCTCACGGTGGTGATCCCTCCCACGGCGGAGAATGGTGGCAGATAGTTCCAGATTCAACTATTATGGCATGGCACAGTGACGGGCAGCAGCGAGCGGGTGGAGGAGTCCAGGTGAGTGACGTGACGGTCGTCCCGGTGGAGCGGCGGGTCTTCATCGACAAGCAGAGCCCCACGGCCTACCGGGCGCAGCTCGCGGCCGCCGAGGCGTCGCGGGCGGTCGCGGCGGAGGCCGGACTGGACCGGCGGCTGGTGGAGCTGGTCAACCTGCGGGTGTCGCAGATCAACGGCTGCGCCTACTGCCTGCACGTGCACACCCGGGCCGCGCTGCGTGAGGGCGAGACCGCCCAGCGGCTGGGCGTGCTGCCGGCCTGGCGGGACACGGAACTGTTCACCGCGCGGGAGCGCGCCGCACTGGCGCTGGCCGAGGCGACCACGACTCCCTCGGACGCGGCCCTGCAGCAGGCCGCCTACGGCGTCGCGCGCGAGACGCTGACCGAGGAGGAGATCTCGGCGGTGATCTGGGTCGCGATCGCCATCAACGCCTTCAACCGGGTGTCGATCATGAGCAAGCACCCGGTCCGTCCGGCCCCGGGGCAGTAGCCGGCCTACTCGCACAGTCTCCCCCGTTCGGCGTACGCCCTACGTTGGTGGGCGTACGACCGTTTCCTTCCGATGGAGGATGACGGAGTATCAGGGCGGCGGCGAGGCTTGGGAGTCACAGGCGGGCGGGGGCCCGCCGCTGACGAAGGGGGTCGCATGACACGTCGTACGGTTTCCGCCCTGGTCGCGATGGTCTGTCTGGCGCTGGCCGCACCGGTCGCCTCGGCGAGCGCCGTCGAACCGAACGCCGTCGAACCGAACGTCGCCGCACCGAACACCGCCGTCAAGGACACCGCCGTCAAGGACACCGCCGTCAGGGACGCCGCGAGCCGACGGGCGGAGGCGCTGAAGGCGGTGACCAGGGCCGGTGCGGTCGCGGCGATCGCCCAGGTCAGGGACGAGGACGGGGTCTGGCGCGCGGGCACGGGCGCCGCCGACCTGACCACCGGCGCGCCCGTGCGGACGGACGGGCGGTTCCGCGCCGGGAGCATCACCAAGATGTTCACCTCCACCACCGTGCTCCAGCTGGTGGGGGAGGGGCGGGTCGGCCTGGACGATCCGATCGAGCGCTACCTGCCCGGGGCGGTCCCGAACGGTGAGCACATCACCGTCCGTCAGCTGCTCAACCACAGCTCCGGTCTCTGGGACCCGACCAATGAGAAGGGCGGGGTGTTCCCCGACCTGGCGGACCCCGGCGTCCTCCGGAACTGGCTCGACCAGGGCGGCATGACCCGCACGATCACCCCGGCGCAGGTGGTGGCCACCTCGGTGGCGCACGCGCCCAACTTCCCGCCGGGGGAGAGGTTCGCCTACTCCAACGTCAACTACACCCTGCTCGGCATGATCATCGAGCGGGTGACGGGGCGCGGCTACGCCCAGGAGATATCCGCGCGCATCCTGCGGCCGCTGGGGATGAACGGAACGTCCTTCCCCGGCACGGCCACCGACATCCGGGGCCCGCACGCCCACGGCTACCTCACCCTGGTCGAGGGCCCCGGCCCGGAGGACCGCAGCGACCGGGACGTCACGGTGGCCAGCGTGTCCTGGGCGAACTCCGCGGGTGAGCTGATTTCCACCCTGGACGACCTGAACCGCTTCGAGAAGGCGCTGCTGGGCGGGCGGTTGCTGTCGGAGAAGCTGATGCGGGAGATGACCACGACCATCCCGGTGAAGGTCAACGGCCAACCCACAGGCCTGGACTACGGACTGGGGCTGGCCCGACTGCAGCTGTCCTGCGGGCCGGTCTACGGGCACGACGGGAGCGTGGCCGGTTACAGCTCGCAGCTGTGGAGCTCCGGCGGGCGGCAGGTCGCGCTGTCCGTCACCCCCAGGGGTGACCAGAAGCAGGGCCTCGCGCAGCTCATCGCACAGGGTGGCTTCCTGGAGGAGGCCTTCTGCGGCACCCACGGAGGCGGGGGCCATGCGCAGCTGAGGCTCGGCTGATCCCGGTGCCGGTTCGGCTGGGCGGGTCGCCCGCTCATGTGCGGCGGCACGTGCCGCCCGGGCAGATCCGTGAGGGCACGCACCCCGCTCCGCCGACGAGCGCGCCCGTCACCGCGGCGAGCACATGATCGCGCAGCCAGTGCGGCAACTCCCGCACCGCCTCCCGCGGACCCGGTACGGCCTGCTGCCGAACAGCGGACACGGTCGGCATCTCAGCCCTCCGTCCGGTCCACGATGACGAACCCGCCCGCATAGGGCTGGGCAGAGGTACGGACGCGCAGCACGGTGTTGCCCGGCGAAGCGAAGCACACCCGGGCGGGGTGCCCGGGCTCCAGCCGGGGCGCGCCGACCGCGGCGGGCAGCGTGTACCCCACCGGGTCGTCGTCGCGCAGCGTCGCGCATCCGTGCGGCGGCACGCGGAGCCACTGCGGGGAGAAACGCCCGTCCAGCACGACCGCGCTGGGGCCCTTCGCCACCTGCTCGCCCGCCCGTACCGGGGTGGGGGTGAGGAACGGATGCTGCCAGACCACCAGCGCGACCAGGACTGCCAGCAGCGCGTAGGCCGTGGTGTGGGGGCTGACCTCCCGCAGCTGGCGGACGGTACGGTCGGGGTCGGCGACCAGCATGCCCAGCAGCGCGCCGTAGGCCAGGTGCCCGCCGTAGGCGATGGCCAGGAGCGCCGCGCCGCGCAGGGCGTAGACGCCCGCGACGGGCGAGGCCACCGAGATGGTCTCGATCGCCATGCCCCAGGCCAGGCCCCACTGCCAGCGCCTGCCGCCGGCGATCACCGCGTAGGTGATGCCGAAGCCGATGCCGTTGGAGAAGTGGAAGGCCCAGCCGAGCAGGCCGGTGCGCGGGCTGGACGAGTCGGCGCCGAGGATGAGCAGGCCGTAGCTGTCGATCGGCGCGAACAGACGGACGCCCGCCAGCATGAACGGCACCCGGAACAGGTCGTAGCCGAAGGTTCCCACCAGCCCGCCGAACGTTCCCACCACCAGCGAGCCGTGCAGCTGCCGGTAACGGGGGCTACGGGCCGTTGCCACGGTGATGGCGGTGAGCAACGCCAGGCTGGGGACGGTGATCGACCAGAACCAGAGGCGGAACGGCCCCAGGCCGTACGCCCAGATCAGCAGGGGTGCGACCGGCAGCAGGCCGAGAAACGCACAGAGAACCCGCACACCTCGCACGCGGAGCCCTGACGTGGAGGCGCGGACCACTGAGCTCACCAGCTGTGAGGTGCGAGTGTCTCCTGGCGCCCGCTCGGCCATTCGAGACCTGCTCTAACGTGCCCCTTTGTCACCATTTCACGGGCGAACGAGTGCGGCAAGTGGCGGTTCTTCTCCATGCGGCGCATGGAATGGCACATGGAAGGTACCGCTCGGAGACGCCGTCCACTGCCCGAGATCCCACACCGGACCGTCCGGTCCGCGCTCACGGCGAGCGCAGAACGGCCGTCCCCGCGTCGCCCTGGTGGGCTACCGCCTGACGGCCGTGACGGTGCTGACCGGATCGTTCCGCTCCCGGTCTCGATGGTGTCTTCAGCCGGAGGGCCCGGTGCCGCCAGGATCGAGGCATGAACAGAGCGCTCCTCGTCATCGATGTCCAGGAATCCTTCCGCCGGCTGGAGAACTGGGCGGCCGTGTCCAACCCCGATATCGTCGGCCAGGTGAACAAGCTGGTCGCCCACGCCCGCGACCAGGGAGACCTGGTCGTCTGGATCCTGCACGCCGAGCACGGCACCGGGACGGTCTTCGACCCGGCCCTCGGCCACGTGCACCCGATCGACGGACTGCAGCCCGTCGAGGGCGAACCCGTCATCACCAAGACCTCGCACAACGCGTTCACCACCACCAACCTCCAGCAGCTGCTCACCCGGCACGGCATCCGGGAGCTGACCGTCAGCGGCATCCGCACCGAGCAGTGCTGCGAGACCACCACCCGGGTCGCCTCAGACCTCGGCTACGACGTCACCTTCGTCACCGACGCCACCGCCACCCACCCGATCGAACACCGCGACGCGCCGCCCGGGCGCAGCCTGGCGGAGATCCTCGCCGACCCGCGCACCCTGCCCACCGACGAGATCACCGCCCGCACCGAGTACGCGCTCTCGGGCCGCTTCGCCAGGATCGCGACCGTCAAGGAGCTGACCGGATCGTGACCCGCGTCGTCTTCCTGCTCGTCCCGCAGCTGCACCTGCTGGACCTCGCCGGCCCAGCCCAGGTGTTCTCGACCGCGGCCGACCACGGTCTCGGGTACGAGATCGGCTACGTGGCCGAGCAGGAGGACGTCCCCACCGCGCAGGGACTGCCGCTGCACGCCGCCACCGAGTGGCCGCGGCTGTCCGCCGAGGACCTGGTCGTCGTCCCCGGCTGGCGCGAACCGGAGCCGCGCGGCGCCGGGCCGTCCCCGGCATCACTGGAACGGCTGGCCGCCCACCACACGGCCGGCGGGACGGTCGCCAGCATCTGCACCGGGGCGACCGCACTCGGCCGGGCCGGGCTGCTGGACGGCCGCCGCTGCACCACGCACCACGACGCGCAGGACGAACTCGCCCGCCGCCACCCGAAGGCGCACGTGGTGCGCGACGTGCTCTACGTGGTCGACGACCGCGTGGTCACCTCGGCCGGCATCGCCAGCGGCATCGACCTCGCACTGCACCTCGTCGCCGTCCGCCACGGCCCCGCAGCGGCCGCCCGGATCGCCCGCGCGATGGTCGTCTACGCCCGCCGCAACGGCCACGAACAGCAGACCAGCGCCATGCTCCGCCACCGTGCCCACCTGGTCGACGCCGTCCACCACGCACAGGACCTGATCGACGCCCGGTTCGCCACCCCGCTGCGCCTGGCCGATCTCGCCGCCACCTGCGGTGTCAGCGAACGCACCCTCACCCGCCGTTTCACCGAGGCCACCGGCCTCACCCCGCTGCGCTACCAGCAGGAGCTGAGACTCGAACACGCCGAGCACCTCGTCTCCCACGGCGCCACCGCCGAGACCGCCGCCCGTACGGTGGGCTTCCAGGACGCCCGCATGCTGCGCCGACTGCGCGCCCGGGCATGAGCGGGCGGCGGGTTTCGAAGCCGTTCATCGCAGACTCCTCCACGGCCCCGCCCGGCGCCGTCACCGGCTCTGTGTGGAGCCTTGACCACCCTCGTCGTCAGCCGTTCCCGCGCTGCCGGGGGAGGGACGCTCGGGCCCGGGCCACGGGCCGATGGGCCCTCGGACCGGCTCTCGGGTGCCGCCGCCGGCTCGCAGTCGACGTTGCCCACAGGTCCAGCCGAGCGGCGTCGCGGGACCGGGCCCGTTCGTGCCATCGCTGCGGGTTCCGCCACAGGCCGTGGGCTCTCGGGGCGGGGACAGGCGATTCAGATCCCTGAGACATGGGCGAGCTGCCCGACGGCGGCGGTGACGGCCATGGCGAGTCCGCCGCCGATCACCACACGCAGGATCGGGCGTAGCTGAGTGGTGCCGGCGGCACTGGCGGCGAGGGCGCCGGCCAGGGCGAGGCCGGAGAGGGTGACGGCGACGATGAGCCACAGGCGCGCGGTACCGGTGGAGGCGAGGAGGCCGAGGAAGGGGACGAACCCGCCGGCGAGGAAGCTGGCGGCAGAAGCGAGGGCGGCCTGGAGGGGGTTGGCGGCGGTGTGTTCGCTGTGGCCGAGTTCGTCGCGCAGGTGGGCCTGGAGCGGGTCGGCCTCGTGCAGGGCCTCGGCGACCTGCCGGGCGAGGTCGCGCGGGACGCCTCGACTCTCGTAGATGGCGGTGAGCTCGGCGAGCTCCTCCGCGGGGGCCTCGGCGAGTTCGCGCGCCTCCTTGGCGCGGTCGGCGTTCTCGACGTCGACCTGGGAGCTGACGGAGACGTACTCTCCGGCGGCCATGGCCATGGCGCCGGCGGACAGGCCGGCGAGGCCGCCGGTGACGACGGTGGAGGTGCTCGCCCCGCTGGCGGCCAGACCGACCATGAGGCTGGCGACGGAGACCAGGCCGTCGTTGGCGCCGAGGACGGCGGCGCGCAGCCATCCGGCGCGGGAGGCGGTGTGGCTCTCGGGGTGCGGGGTGAAGCGGTCGTGGCGGGTCATCGGGTCGGCTGCTCCTGTCGGCGCGTCGAGATCAGTGTTCGGGGAAGCCGGACGGTTGTCCCTTCGGGACGACCGTCCGGGTAGTGGCCCCGGTCATCGGCGGTCGGTGTGCAGCGCGAGGCGCGGGCAGGCGCGGATCGGGCGGCTGGCGTCGTGGATCAGAACGACCCTGGGGCAGGAGCAGCCGGCAGCCGATGCGCGGGCCGTGGCGGGGCCCGTCGTGTGATTCCTGGGCGCCGGCTTCGCTGTGGCGGCCGGAGGAATGCTCCGAGCCTGCGGGTGCCGAGAGACGCCTCATGACGGGCGCCTCTCCACGGGCCCCTCTCCTCTGGGCGGAGGAACTCCTACAGTCCTTGGGCGAGCAGGAGTTCGTGGGCGAGGCGGGCGGCACGGGCGGGGCGTTCGGGGTCGGGCTCCTGGTCGGGGATGTCCTCCAGGCCCTGGATGAGGGCGCGGATGGCCTGGCCGAGGGCCTGGATCTGGGCCTCCAGCAGCTCGACGCGTTCGACGGCGCTTTCGACGTCGCGGCCGGTCGGGTGGAGGGCTACGTCCGGTTGGCCGGGGGTTGTGTCGGGTGTCATCGTGGGCTCCTCGTGGGCTGCTCTTGGTGGGGTGGCTGCCCGGCGGGCGTGATCAGGCCGTAGTGGCCGCGTCGCGGTGGCGGAGGACGCCGCCCCGGCCGGTGAATTCGTCGGTGTAGCGGGGCAGAGCCGGAGGTCGGCGCCGGTACGGTCGACGACCGCGACGACGTGGGCGGTGCGATGAGGTGCGACGGCGACGGGGCATCGAGCGTGTCACGCGGTCTCCGCATCGCCCCGGTGGCCCGCGTGCCAGGCCTGGTACGCCTCCACAGCGGTGGACAGGGTGGCATCGGCGTGCCGCGTCATGAATCTCCTTCCTCCGCGGACTCAGCATGCCGCTGGGAGCGCCCGGTCGCGCGGCGGAGGCCGGCGTGTGGACGGAGGCTGCCTCTGAGACACGGGCCTCGACGCCTGTGACCTCGCTGCCCATGACCTCGCTCCGGAGGCGCCCGACGAGCGGGAGGAGGCTCACGCTCCGCGCGTGGTCGTCGGAGGTCGCGTGCGGGCGATTCTGCCGAGGTCCTCAAGGGTGACGATGCCGACCAGCCGGCCGTCGTCCAGGACGAGGATCGGCGGTGCTCTCCCGACGCGGGTCGGCACAGGGCTGTACGGGCACGCCTCGGGGGCCGACGGACCCTCGTTCACGTCGTTCACCGGTCAATCGTCCCCGCGGGTCCGTTCGGCGATTTTCATCAGGCGTCGTGTTCGGCATCTGTGGTCCGGAGACGGCAGGGGCACCGCTGCCGCTCGGCGGGGTCCTGAGGGCTGAGCGGCCACCGCTTCGGGCCGTCCGGCCCGTGCGAGATCGCCGGGACCGGCGGACAGTGGGAGTACGGAACCGCCCGCCGAGGGGAGAGCCACCCGCGGCGGCACCGGCGCGGAGACCGAGGACGGACCGATGGACACGACCGAAGCGCTCGCGGAACTGGATGCGGAACTGGACGAGGAGGGCCTCGCCGCGCTCGTCGAAGCCTTGCGGCAGCGCGGGTTCACCGTGATCGGGCCCACCGTCCGGGAGGGTGCGATCGTTCTCGCCGAGCTGGCCTCGGCGGACGAACTGCCGCACGGCTGGGGCGTCGAGACCGAGGCCGGCACCTACCGGCTGCGCCGGCGCGAGGACCGGGCGGCCTTCGCGCACTCCGCCGGGCCGCAGTCCTGGAAGACCTTCCTGCACCCGCCCCGGGCCCGGCTCTGGCAGGCCGACCGGGCCGAGGACGGCACGGTCACCGTCCGTGAGGACGACGACCCGCCGCCCCGCTACGCCTTCCTCGGGGTGCGTCCCTGCGATCTGCGCGCGATCGCCGTTCAGGACCGGGTGCTGACCGGCGGCGCGTACGCCGATCCCGTGTACGGGTCGCGGCGTGCCGGTGTGTTCCTCGTCGTGGTCGAGTGCACCGAGCCCGGCGGTGTCTGCTTCTGCGCCTCCATGGGCACAGGCCCGGGCCTGCCGGACGGCTCCGCCTACGACCTGGCGCTCACCGAGACCGTGGGGCCGGACGGCCCCCACTACCTCGTTCGCGCCGGCAGCCCCGACGGCGAGGACGTCCTCGCCGAACTCCCCACCCACCCCACCGACGGTGAGCACGCCCGTACGGCCGTCGCCGACGCGGCCGGGCGGATGGGCCGCAGCATGGACTCCACCGACCTGCGCGCGCTGATGGCCGGCACGATGACCGCCGAGCGCTGGGACCAGGTCGCGGACCGCTGCCTGACCTGCGGCAACTGCACCATGGTCTGCCCCACCTGCTTCTGCACCACCACGGAGGAGGTCACGGACCTCACCGGCGACCACGCCGAGCGCTGGCGTCGCTGGGACTCCTGCTTCGATCTCGACTTCTCCTACCTGCACGGCACCGGCCCGGTCCGGTCCTCCGCCCGCAGCCGTTACCGCCAGTGGCTCACCCACAAACTCGGCACCTGGTACGACCAGTTCGGCTCCTCGGGATGCGTCGGGTGCGGCCGTTGCATCGCCTGGTGCCCGGTCGGCATCGACATCACCGAGGAGGTCGCCGCCCTGAGCGCCGAGGCCGCCACGCCCGACGGAGCACCGTGATGCACGCGACGACCCCGGTCCCGTACCGGGTGCTGGCCCGCCACCGGGAGACCGCCGACACCGTCACCCTCGACCTCGTCCCGGCCGCAGGCCCGCTGCGCCCGTTCCGGCCCGGTCAGTACGCCATGGTGTACGCCTTCGGCACCGGCGAGATCCCGCTCTCCACCAGCGGCATCACGGGCGACACGCTCTCCCACACCGTCCGCGCGGTCGGAAAGGTCAGCGAGGCGCTGTGCCGCGCCGAGCGCGGCGACTGGATCGGCACCAGAGGCCCGTACGGCACGGTTTGGCAGACGCCGCCCGCCGGCAGTGACGTGCTGATCGTCGCCGGCGGCATCGGGCTCGCCCCGCTGCGCCCGCTGATCGAGGAGGTCCTCGCCCGGGCCGGGGCGTACGGGGCGGTCTCGGTGCTCACCGGATACCGCGACCCGGGCGAGCAGCTGTTCCTCGACGACCTGCCGCGCTGGCGCTCCCGGGCGGACGTCCGGACCACGGTGGACCGCCCCGAACCCGGCTGGCACGGCGCCGTCGGTCTGGTCACCGGCCTGCTGGACGGCACCGACTACCGGCCCGAGCACTGCGCCGCCTACCTGTGCGGCCCGGAGGTGATGATGCGCGCCACCGCCCGGGACCTGCTGCGCCGGGGCGTGCCCGCCGACCGGATCCGCGTCTCCCTGGAACGCAACATGCGCTGCGCCACCGTCTGGTGCGGCCACTGCCAGCTCGGCCCCGTCCTCGTCTGCCGGGACGGCCCGGTCTTCGGCTGGGACCACGCCGAAGACCTGCTCTCCACCCCCGAGCGGTGAGCGCCATGGGAAACGTCCCACGCCTGGCCGTCTGGAAGTTCTCCTCCTGCGACGGCTGCCAGCTCACCCTCCTCGACTGTGAGGACGAACTCCTCGCGCTCGCCGGGAAGATCGAGATCGGCTACTTCCTGGAGGCCTCCAGCCGCGAACTGCCGCCGCCCTACGACCTCTCCCTCGTCGAGGGCTCCATCGCCACCGCCGCCGACCTGGAGCGCATCCGGCGGGTCCGCGAGCAGTCCCGCCACCTGGTGACCATCGGCGCCTGCGCCACCGCCGGCGGCGTCCAGGCGCTGCGCAACCTGGCGAGCCTGCCCGAGTACCAGGCCGTCGTCTACGCACGCCCCGAGTACATCGACAGCCTCGACCACTCCACCCCGATCTCCGCCCACGTGCCGGTCGACCTGGAACTGCGCGGCTGCCCGATCGACAAGCGGCAGCTGCTGGAGGTCATCACCGCCTACCTCGCCGACCGCAAACCCGACATCCCCACCCACAGCGTCTGCTTCGAGTGCAAGCTGCGCGGTACCACCTGCGTCACCGTCGCTCACGGCACCCCGTGCCTGGGCCCGGTCACCCAGGCCGGCTGCGGCGCCATCTGCCCGGCGTACGGGCGCGGCTGCTACGGCTGCTTCGGCCCGATGGAGACGCCCAACACCCGTGCCCTGCTGCCGTTGCTGCACCGCGACGGGGTGGCGGACGCGGACGCCGCCCGCCTCTACCGCACCTTCAACGCCGAGGCCCCCGCCTTCGCGGACGCGGCCCGACAACCCACGGAGGACGACGGATGACCCACCGCACCCAACGGCTGCTCACCGTCGGCGCGTTGACCCGCGTCGAAGGCGAGGGCGCACTGTACGTCTCCGTCCGTGGCGACGAGGTCGAGGACGTCAGGTTGCGGATCTACGAGCCCCCGCGCTACTTCGAGGCGCTGCTGCGCGGCCGCCGGTACACCGAGCCGCCCGACCTCACCTCCCGCATCTGCGGGATCTGCCCGGTCGCGTACCAGATGAGCGCCTGCCACGCGGTCGAGAACGCCTGCGGGGTGGTGGTGGACGGCCAACTCGCCCAGCTGCGGCGGCTGTTGTACTGCGGTGAGTGGATCGAGAGCCACACCCTGCACGTCTACCTGCTGCACGCCCCCGACTTCCTGCGCCTGCCCGACGCGCTGACACTCGCCCGCACCGACGCGGCCCTGCTCCAACGCGGCCTGCGGCTGAAGAAGTCCGGCAACGAGATCGTCGAGGTCCTCGGAGGGCGGGCGATCCACCCGGTCAACGTCCGGCTCGGCGGCTTCCACCGGCTCCCGACACGAGCCGAACTCGACCACCTGGCCACGGTGTTGCGCCAGGCGCGGACGGACGCCGAGGACACGCTCGGCTGGGTCGCCGGGTTCGAGTTCCCCGACCTGGCGGTCAGTCACGAACTGCTCGCCCTCACCGAACCCGACGGCTACGCCATCGACTCCGGCACCCCGACCGGCGCCCTCTCCGGCCCCTTCCCACTGCGGGACTTCGAGCACCGCGTCCGGGAGCACCAGGTGCCGCACTCCACCGCCCTGCACGCCACGCTCGACGGCCGGCCCCTTCTCGCCGGGCCGCTCGCCCGCTGGAACCTCGGCAGCGAACGCCTGCCCGCCGAGATCCGTGCCCTGGCCGCCCAGGCCGGGCTCGGCCCGCGCTGCGACAACCCCTTCCGCAGCATCGTCGTCCGGGCGGCCGAGGTGCTGTGGGCCGTCACCGAGGCGCAGCGGATCATCGAGCGGTACGAGCCGCCGCCTGCCCCGGCCGTCCCCGTCCCGCCCCGGGCGGGCACCGGGTACGGCGTCACCGAGGCCCCGCGTGGACTGCTCTACCACCGGTACGACCTGGACGAGGCGGGGATCGTCCGGAAGGCCGTCATCATCCCGCCGACCGCGCAGAACCAGACCGCGATCGAGGCCGACCTGCGGGCCTTCATCCAGCCCCGGCTGCACCTGGACGACGCCGAGCTCACCCGCCAGTGCGAGCAGGCCATCCGTAACTACGATCCGTGCATCTCCTGCGCGGCGCACTTCCTCACCCTGACCGTGAAGCGGAGTTGACGAACATGGCGGACCAACGAGTCGTCGTCATCGGCGTCGGCAACGAGTACCGTCACGACGACGGCGCCGCCGTGTCCGTCCTGGCGCGGCTCGCGACCGAGGATCTCCCCGTCGACCGGATCACCCTGTGCGACGGCGAGCCCACCCGGCTGATGGAGCTGTGGGAGGGCGCCGATCTCGCCGTCGTGGTCGACGCGGTGCACAGCCACCCGGGTGAGCCGGGGCGGATCCACCGGGTCACCGTCGACGCCGACCACCTGCTCGCCGATCCGCTGGCGGACGAGGAGGCGGCGGCCGGCACCCACGGCCTGGGCCTCGGCCACGCCGTTGCCCTGGCCGCCGCACTCGCCAAGTTGCCGCGTGAACTGCTGATCGTCGCGGTGGAGGGCGCGGACTTCTCGATCGGCGAGGGTCTGAGCCCGGCCGTCGCCGACGCGGTGCCGCGTGCCGTCGCCGAGGTCCGGCGGGCGGTGGAGGAACACCGGGCGGAGGCTCCGGGGCCCTGACCACCGATCTGCGGCTGATCGAGGTCTACGGCACCGTCCAGGGCGTCGGCTTCCATCCGTTCGTGCACCGGCTGGGCGCGCAACAGAGGACGGCCACGTGGTGTCCCTGGTCGCCGCCGCCCACTGGCCGCCCGAACGCCGGATCGTCGTCCAGCACCACCACGCCCACGTCGCCTCCTGCGCCGCAGAACACGGCGTCACCGCCGTTCGGCGCCTCGTCCCGGCCGGTGTAGCCTCCGGCTTGTTCGATTCCAGGTGAGGGGTGGGCCCGTGGTTGACGTGACACGCGTGATGGAGTCCTTGGCTGAGCAAGGTGTGACGGTCCTGATCAAAGCTGATGCCGAGCGCATGCGGGACGGGACGAAGCTCTGGACCTTCGTCGCGAGCGGGGCCCCGTTTCGAGACGATCTCCTGGTGCGCACGGACGCCGTGTCCGTGGAGGCGTGTCTGGAGGTCTGCCTCCCGCGGCTGCGCGAGTACGGCCTGGTGATCCCCGATTGACGGCGCGGCGCAGATGGCGGGGTGGACGGTGATTCGGCTCCCCGAAGGCTCGTGGTGGGCGCCCGGACGCCGCCGACCCTGCTCGCTTGCCCTGACGGTATGTCCGCGACCGGAGTCACCCCCGGGTGGGCGTTGCGGGTTCCGCCTAAGGGCTTGCAGATCATTAACACGTTGTCTCGATCTTGCTGTTGGGCTCGCGGCTCTGGTTGATGACCCGGGTCTGGAGAGTTGCGAGAGCGGCAGGCGGGGTGGTGGTCGGTGGGATGACGACGCCGCGTGTTTCGAGCAGCCTCCTGGTCTTCAGGAGGGTTCGGTGCATTGCGGTCCGGCTGCTGCCGAACAGCGCGGTGAGCTTCCCCCGCTGGGTGGGAGGTGCTGATTACCTGGTCAGGGCCGGTGTGGGTGGTTCGACGGCCACCGGTTCGGCCGTCGTCTGGTCGG
>NZ_JBHVVI010000173.1:0-14956 GCF_042883685.1 Kitasatospora sp. NPDC058190 | reverse complement strand
GCGCGCCGGGGGCGGCCAACCCCCGGGGCCGGCGGGGCGCTTGTGGGGGTTTGTGTATCGCGGGGGCGCGCCCCGCCCCGGGGCGGCCCCGCGACCAGTGCCGTCGGGCGTCAAGTCGGGTGTTCAAAGGAGCGCAGAGCCGTGATCGCAGCCTTTTCGGTGACCCCGCTGGGGATGGGCGAGGACGTGGGGGAGGCGGTGGCCGCCGCCGTCCGGGTGGTCCGGGCGAGCGGGCTGCCGAACCGCACGGACGCGATGTTCACCAGCGTCGAGGGGGAGTGGGACGAGGTGATGCCGGTGATCCGGGAGGCGATCGAGGCGGTGAAGGCCTACAGCAGCAGGGTCAGCACGGTGATCAAGATCGACGACCGGGCCGGGGTCACCGACGGCCTCACCGCCAAGGTCGCCTCGGTCGAGCGGCACCTCGCCGAGGACTGAGCTCAGGCCACGGCGGTCGGTTGGGGGGCGGGCTCGGCGGCCGGCTCTCGGGCGCCGAGCAGCCGGTCCAGGGCGTACGGGCCGGAGCCGAGCACCGCGATGGCCAGGAAGGCCCAGCAGAACAGCACCGAGGGCTCGCCCCCGTTCTGCAACGGCAGCAGCGCGTGCTCCTGGTGGACGGTGAAGTAGGCGTAGGCCATCGAGCCGGAGCAGAGCAGGGCGGCCGATCGGGTGCCGGCGCCGAGCAGCACCAGGGTGCCGCCGACCAGCTGGATCAGCGCGGCCCACCAGCCGGGCCACTCGCCGAACGGGATGGTGCCGCCGCCCTTGACGCCGCCCAGGACGCCGAACAGCGAGGCCGCGCCGTGGCAGGCGAAGAGCAGGCCGACGACGATCCGAAAGGCCGTCAGCACGTACGGTCGGGCGGCCTCGGCCGCCTGGCGGGACGTTGCGGGGAAGTGTGCGGACATGCGGGACGCCTCTTCTGGGGGAACGGGGGAAGAAGGAGCGGTAAGGCTAGCCTTGGTTCAGTTCCGTGGACAATGCCCCGTCAGACACCTGGCAAGAAGCGGCCAGTGGCCTTTCTTGACCATTCGGTCCAGAAAGGTTTAGCGTTCCTCCCATGGCGCGAACGAAGGAATTCGACCCGGACGCGGCGCTGCAGGCGGCCCTGGAGCTGTTCTGGCGGCGCGGCTACGAGGCCACCTCGATGGCCGACCTGGTCGAGGGGCTCGGTATCGCCCGGGCCAGCATCTACGCCACCTTCGGCAGCAAGCGCGAGCTGTACCTGCGCGCGCTGGAGTGCTACAGCGAGCAGCAGGACCCGGACCGGCTGAACGACCTGTCCCAGCCCGGCCCGGTGCTGCCGGCCGTCCGCGCCCTGGTGCGCCGGTACGCGGAGGCGGGGGAGGACGACCGCAAGCGCGGCTGCTTCGTCACCAACACCGCGGTCGAACTCGCCCCGCACGACCCGGCGGCCGCCCGCAGGGTCGAGGCCAGTCTCGACCACCTGGAGACCGCGCTGACCTCGGCCCTGCTGCGGGCCCGGGCGCAGGGCGAACTGCCCGCCGACCGGGAGCCGCGGGCGCTGGCCCGGATGCTGGTGGTGCTCATGCAGGGGATCCGGGTCGTGGGCAAGGCCGCCGACGGCGGGACCCGCGCGCGGGACGCCGCCGAGCAGGCGCTGGCGCTGCTGGACTGACGCCCGGCCCGTCGGGCCTCGGTGTCTTCTGCTGTCCTCATTCTGGACCGAACGGTCTCTATAGATTTGTCGGGGGGTTTCATGAGTGGCGCCACGGCCGGCCGGTCCGGCTTCGCACTGCTCGGCGTCGTCCAAGCGGTCCTGATCTTCACGATCATGATCCTCGCCGTGCCGCTGCCGCTGGTGGCCCGGGAGTTCGGGCTCGGCCCGTCCGGCGTGCTGCTGCTGAGCGCCGCCTACGGACTCTCCTTCAGCTCCCTGCTGCTGCTCGGCGGACGGCTGACCGACCGCCACGGCGGCCGCCGGCCTGCCCCGAACCACCAGCACCGCATCAGAACGCACCACTCGGATCAAGGAGTTCACCTCATGACCACGCGTTTCGCCGACAAGTCCGTCCTGGTCACCGGCGGCGGCAGCGGCATCGGGCGGGGCATCGCGCTCGCCTTCGCCCAGGAGGGCGCCCGGGTCGCCGTCGCCGGGCGCAGCGCCGGGCCGCTGGCCGAGACCGTCGAGCTGATCGAGCGGGCCGGCGGCAAGGCCGTCGCGCTGACCGGCGACGTGACGGACGGCCAGGACGCCGCCCGGCTGGTCCGGGAGACCGTCGAGCGGTTCGGCGGGCTGGACGTCGCCGTCAACAACGCCGGGGTGCTCGGCGCGCTCGGCCCGGTCGCCGAGATCGACGAGGCCGACTTCCGGCGGGTGTTCGAGATCAACGTGACCGGCACCCTGCTCGCGATGAAGCACCAGATCGGCCACATGCGAGCCCACGGCGGCGGAGCGATCGTCAACGTCTCCTCCAACGTCGGCGCCCACCGCCGGATCGCGGGCGTCGGCGCCTACGCCGCCAGCAAGGCCGCCGTCACCGCGCTGACCCGCGCCGCCGCCCGCGACCACATCGCCGACGGCGTGCGGATCAACCTGGTGAGTCCCGGCCCGGTGGAGACCCCGATGTCCACCCGACCCGGGGAGAACGCCGAGGCCAAGGCCGAGCGGATGAAGGCCGAGGTCCCGGCCGGCCGGGCGGGCGCGGTGGAGGAGATCGCCGCCGCCGTGCTCCACCTCGCCTCGCCGGAGGCGGGCTACACCGTCGGTGCCGACCTCGTGCTGGACGGCGGCGCCACCGCCTGATCGGCCAGGCTCAGCTGTTCAGCCAGTCTCCGGGCACGGCCTCGTAGAGCGCTTCCAGCGCCTCCGGGGTCCGTGCCCGGGCCATCATCCAGGCCTCCTCGACCACCCCGATCAGCACGTCCGGCCCCTCGTGCCAGCGGCAGCCCCGGCCGAGTGCGGGCAACTCGCGGAAATCGTCCGGAAGTTCATCGTCCGACTCGATGAAGTCGGTCAGCTCGTGGTCCTCCAGCAGCTTCTCCGTCATCGCCATCACCGCCGCCGCCGTCGAGAAGCGCTCCTCCCAGGCCTCCCACCTCTCCTGCGACTTGTCCGCCAGGTCCGGCCGGAAAACCGTCGGCGGGTCCTCCCGCTCCAGGTCGCCCAGCAGCACGCCCCAGTGCGCGCAGCCCTGGTTCTCCGCCCGGTACACCAGCGCGCCGTCCAGCACGTACAGCTCGTCCGGCGTCAGCAGCACGTCCTGGCTGCTGGTGAGATCGGCCCGGCGGCCGAACAGCCGGTACGCCTCGCGCAGCGCCGCCGGCAGCCGCACCCCGAGCCGCCGCTCGGCCGCGTCGAGCTCGGCGTCGGTGTAACCGTCGGCCGCCGCCAGCGGCTCGCCCCAGTGCGCGGCGAAGCCCCTGACGAGTGCCCAGGCGCCCTCGCGGCCGCGCAGGGTTTCGGCCATCGCGGCCCGCATGTCGAATTCCGTGTCGTTCACCCGCGCACGGTACGACATCCCGCTGACAGCGCCCCGGGTCCGAACCCTCGTCAGCGCACGACCGGCCGAATGTGACGCGAACGCGTAAGTCCGGGGATACTCGCTGATCACCGCGGGGTTTCCGCGCCGTCGTTCGGGCAAGACACGGTTTCGGCCGGAACCGACACACGAAAGGCGGACGCGCAACCGATGCCGACCGCACCGCACACCGCGCCCCTGCCGGGACGCCGCCCACGACCACATCGGGGAGGGCACTGGGGTGAACACGGGCTCGCCTGGGCCTTCCTGCTGCCCTCCCTGGTGGTGTTCATCCTCTTCATCGGCTATCCGCTGGGCCGGACCGTCTACCTGAGCGGGCACGCCAACGACCTCTTCGGCGCGCCCTCCCGCTACGTCGGGATGAAGCACTACACCGACCTGCTCGGCTCGGCCGACTTCGGCCGGACGCTGGTCACCACGGCGCTGTTCACCCTGCTCACCGTGGTGCCCGGAGTGCTCGGCGCGCTGGTGCTGGTGCTGCTGCTGGAGAACCGGATCCGCGGTGTACGGCTGCTCCGCTCCGCCTTCGCGCTGCCCTTCGCCTTCTCGGTGGCCAGCGCCTCGGTGGTCTTCGCGGTGTTCTTCAACCCCGCCAGCGGGGTGCTCAACGGCCTGCTCTCGCACGTCGGACTCGGCCCGGTCGGCTGGCTCACCGACTCCCGGTACGCACTGGTCTCGGTGGCCGTCACCACGATCTGGATGAACCTCGGCTACAACGTGCTGGTGCTCTCCGCCGGCATCGGCTCGATCCCCGGGGAGGTCGTCGAGGCGGCCCGCATCGACGGCGCCTCCGGCCTGCGGCTGGCCCGCTCGATCACCGTCCCGATGCTCGGCCCGAACCTGTTCTTCCTGACCGTGGTCTCCACCGTCCACGCACTGCAGAGTTTCGGCCAGATCCACATCCTCACCAAGGGCGGGCCGGACGGCGCGACCCGGACCCTCGTCTACTCCGTCTACGAGAAGGCCTTCGCCTACAACTCCAGCGACTTCGGCACGGCGAGCGCCCAGGCCGTGGTGCTGCTCGTGGTCGTCCTCGCCTGCACGGCCGTCCAGTTCGGCGTCCTGGAGCGGAAGGTGCACTACGCATGACCACCATCGTCAGTGAGACCGAAGCGCCCCGCCCGCGCACCCGGGTGCTCGCCGGGCGCTCCCCGCGCGACCTGCTCGGCCGCGCCGCCGTCTACCTGCTGCTCGCCGTTGCCGTGGTCACCGTGGCCTTCCCGGTGTACTACGCGATCGTCGGCGCCTTCATGGACCCGTCCGAACTCTCCTCCTACCCGCCGGCGCTGGTGCCGCACTCGATCACCGGGCGGAACTTCTCCGGCGCCGTGGACACGATCCCGCTGGCCCGCCAGTACGCCAACTCGGCGATCGTCGCCACCGCCATCACCCTCGCCCAGCTGTTCACCTCGATCCTGGCCGCGTACGCCTTCGTCTTCCTGCCGCTGAAGGCGCGGGCCGCGGTGTTCGGGGTGTTCCTGGCCACGCTGATGGTCCCGTGGGAGGCCATCATCATCCCCAACTACCTGACGCTGTCGGACTGGGGCCTCGGCAACACCTACTTCGGCCTGGTGCTGCCCTTCCTCGCTTCGGGCTTCGGCACCTTCATGCTGCGCCAGGCCTTCCGGCAGCTGCCCGGCGAACTGCGCGACGCCGCCCGGATCGACGGCGCCGGGCACTGGCGCTTCCTGTGGCGGATCGTCGTCCCGCTCAACAAGCCGGCCCTGGCGGCGCTGTCGATCTACGTCTTCCTGTCCGCCTGGAACCAGTACTTCTGGCCGCTCATCATCACCCGCACGGCGAACATGCAGACCCTGCAGATCGGCCTCACCTCGCTGCGCGACTCTGAGATGGCCGACCCGGGCCTGATCCTGGCCGGCGTCGTGCTCTCCCTGCTGCCCACCCTCGCCCTGGTGGTCTTCGGCCAGCGCTTCATCGTCCGCGGCCTCACCGCGGGCGCCGTCCGCTGACCCGCCTCCCGCTGGATCGTTTGTCCCGCTTCCGCAACGAACCCGCTTCCGCAACGAACCCGCTTCCGCAAAGAAAGAGAACCCTCTTGACATCCTCCCCGCCCTAAGCAACGGGGACTCCTCCCGCGCCTGCGGCACGGACGCCCGTGGACCGCAGGTCGCCGAGGCGGGTTCCCCGTTCAACGGGCCGCGCCTGGCGCGGGATCGCCACGCCGGGACTTATCGGCCCTCCAGGGGCGTTTAGCCTGTCCGCCTGCCCGGCGGCCAGGATGTTGCGAGCAGCATGAGATCAACCTACCGACACGCACTGACAACGGCTCACGTCAGAACCTTCGGAGATCATTCCGCCGCTTCGCGGCTCCGAACCAAGGACCCATTCATCCACGGCCTGAAGGCCCGAACATCCTGGGAGATCAAAGATGAAGAAGAGTGCGCGCGCGCTCGCGGCCCTGCTGGTGGCCGGCCTGTTCCTGACCGCCTGCAGCTCCTCCGGCTCCGGCTCCGGATCGGGCGGCTCCTCCGACGCCGCCGCCCCCGGCGCCCAGGCGCTCGACCAGGCCTCGGGCGTCACCACCGTCGAGTTCTGGCACTCCATGACCGGCAAGAACGCCGACGTGCTGAACGGGCTGGTCAGCCAGTTCAACGCGGCCCACCAGGGCAAGATCGAGGTCAAGGCCGAGTTCCAGGGCAAGTACGACGAGCTGGTCGCCAAGTACAAGGCCTCGGTGCAGCAGAAGGGCACTCCCGCCCTCGTGCAGGTCTACGACATCGGCACCCGCTTCATGATCGACTCCAAGCAGACCGTTCCCGCCCAGGCCTTCGTGGACAAGGACGGCTACTCGCTGGCCGACCTCGACCCCAACATCCGCAACTACTACTCGGCCGGCGGCAAGCTGGTCTCGATGCCGTTCAACTCCTCGATGCCGCTGCTCTACCTGAACACCGACGCCTTCAAGGAGGCCGGCCTCGACCCGGCGCAGCCGCCCAAGGACCTGGGCGAGTTGGCCGACATGGCCAAGAAGCTGACCAAGAAGGACGCCGACGGCAAGACCGTCCGCTACGGCTTCGGTGCCGCGATCTACGGCTGGTTCGTCGAGGAGCTGCTCGCCGAGTCCGGCACGATGTACTGCGACCACGACAACGGCCGCAGCGACAAGGCGGGCAAGGTCGTGTTCGACTCCGCCCAGGGCGCGCAGATCGTGCAGTGGTGGGCCGACCTGGTCAAGGGTGGTTACGCGGCCAACACCGGCCGGGTCACCGACGACGCCCAGGCCGCCTTCAAGGCCGGTACGGTCGCGATGCACCTGGAGTCCACCGGCGTGCTGCGCGGCTACACCGAGGCCGCCAAGTTCGGCGTCGGCACCGCGGCCTTCCCCAAGGTCACCGCCGCCGACCAGGGCGGTCCGGTGATCGGCGGCGCCTCGCTGTGGATCAGCGGACCCGGCCACTCGGACGCCGAGAAGCGCGCCGCCTGGGAGTTCGAGAAGTTCCTGACCGCCCCCGAGCAGCAGGCCGCCTGGCACACCGGCACCGGCTACTTCCCGATCAACACGAAGTCCCTGGACGACCCCAAGGACAAGGAGTGGGTGGCCAAGTACCCGCAGTTCCAGACCGCCGTCGACCAGCTGAAGGCCACCAAGCCCACCCCGGCCACGGCCGGCTGCCTGCTCGGCGTGATGCCGCAGGCCCGCAAGGGCGTGGAGACCGCCATCGAGCAGACCATCGCAGGCGGCAAGACCGCCCAGCAGGCGCTCGCGGACGCGGCCAAGGAGCTCCAGCCCGCGATCGAGAGCTACAACAGCTCGGTCGGCTGATCACCCCGGCTCGTACGACGGCCCGCCCGGCGCAGCACGCGCCGGGTGGGCCGTCGCCGTCACGCCGAGAGGGCGGTGCCCTCCTCGGGCGGCGCGCAGGCGGCCGCCAGCTCGTCCAGCGACAGATCGAGCGCGTAGGCCAGTGCCGCGATGGTGAAGAAGGACGGCGTCGGCGCCCGACCCGTCTCGATCTTCCGCAGCGTCTCCGCCGAGACACCGGCCACCGCCGCCACCTCGACCATGCTGCGCTCACCACGCGCCTCGCGCAGCAGCGCCCCGAAGCGCTCCCCACGCTCGCGCTCCCACGGGGTCAGCGGAGTCCTCACCATGGCGCCGAGTCTAGTGCGGCGCCGGCTGCTACTACCCCTGGGGCCAGTTGGGGAGCGGGACCGGGCCTCCCGGCCGGTCAGTGTTGAGGGCGAGGCAGAGGATGACGACGGTGGACGTCCGCTTCTCGGTGTAGGAGCCGAAGACCTCGGGCCCCTCCGCCTCGCACGGGCGGTACTGGCTGTCGTCCCGGACGGCCTTGACGACCCTGTACTGCGCCTCGGGCTTGGTGCAGCTCACGATCTCCATGTCCGCTTTGGGCCCGGTGTCGAGAGCGTGCATGCAGTCGCCGGCCTTGGCCGCCTGCGCCTCGGACTTGCTCAGCTGGCCGGAGACCAGGAGGCCGGCGGTGGCCAGGGCGACCAGGATGAGCGGTGCTCGAACGGCCTTGCCGAACCGGCGGAGCCGCGAGGAGGAGGTCGGCTCGGAGGCCGTCCGGTGCGGGTTGGCGGCGAGGAGCAGCGGGGACGTCACGTCAGGTCCTTGTGATCAGTTCATCGGATTGCGGCGCCGAACAGTAGCGGATCTTGTACCGGGCCGGCGTGGCAATTTCCCCTGGCCGCGTCGGGTTGCCCCGATCCCGCGCCATCCGCCCCTGCGGCCGGACTGCGGGATGGCGTGCACCACTCTCGACCGTGATACAAATACCGGTATAAGAATTGGATCCAGGGGAGTGATTCACCATGGTCGAACTCAAGTCGGACGCCGCCCTCGCCGCGATGCGCGAGGCCGGGCGGGTCGTCGCCAACGCGCTGGCGGCCGTGCGGAACGAAGCGGCGGTCGGCGTCAGCCTGCTGGAACTGGACGAGGTGGCGCGAGGCGTGCTGGGCGCCGCCGGGGCGACCTCGCCGTTCCTCGGCTACCGGCCGTCCTTCGCGCCCGTCCCGTTCCCCGCCGTCATCTGCGCCTCCGTCAACGACGCCGTCGTGCACGGCATCCCCGACGGCTACCGGCTGCGCGACGGCGACCTGGTGAGCATCGACTGCGGCGCCGTGCTGGACGGCTGGTGCGGCGACTCCGCCGTCAGCTTCACCGTCGGCGCCGCCCGCCCCGAGGACACCGAGCTGATCGAGGCCACCCGGCGTGCCCTGGAGGCCGGGATCGCCGCCGCCGTGGTCGGCAACCGGATCGGCGACATCGCCCACGCCGTCGGCGCGGTCGCCCGGGCCGGGCGGTACGGGATGCCCGACGGCTTCGGCGGGCACGGCATCGGGCGCCGGATGCACGAGGACCCGCACGTGCCGAACGAGGGCCGTCCGGGCCGGGGTTACCCGCTGCGTCCGGGCCTGGTGCTGGCCATCGAGCCGATGCTCACCGCGGGCGGCCGGGACGACTACGCCACCGACCCGGACGGCTGGACCCTGCGCACGAACGACGGCAGCCGGGCCGCCCACATCGAGCACACCGTCGCCGTGACCGAGGACGGTCCGCGCATCCTCACCCTCCCGTGAACCGGCAGGTGACGGACGACACGCGGTGCCGCCCGACCGCCCGGAGTACTGTGCGGGGCATGACAGACCAGGACTTCACCACGCGGGTCACCGTCCGCGGCTATGAGACCGACACCCAGGGCCACCTGAACCAGTCCGTGTACCTCCAGTACGCCGAGCACGCCCGCTGGGAGTACCTCCGGGCCGCCGGCATCCGGCAGGCCGATCTGGTGGCCAAGGGCGTCGGCCCGGTCGTCCTGGAGACCACGATCAAGTACCTGCGGGAGCTGCGCGCCGGCGACTCGGTGGACATCAGCTGCGCCTTCTCCTGGCGGGACGGCAAGACCTTCCACGTGGTGCAGCGGCTGGTCCGCGAGGACGGTGTGCTCGCCGCCGAGATCACCGGCGTCGGCGGCATCCTCGACCTGGCGGAGCGCCACCTGGTCCCGGACCCGCGCGAGCCGCTGCGCGCCCTGGCCTCCGACCCGGGCCTGCTGGGCCTCTGAGCACCGCCTCCGTCCACCCGTCAGGACCTACCGAGCGTGCCCGTGCCGCCCGGCGAGACCCGCCGCCGCCCGAGGATGGTCGGCGGCGGCGATCAGGGCGGCCAGCCCGGTGGTGACCGGCACCGAGGCGACCAGCCCGATGCTGCCGACCAGGGCGCGCGCGACCTCCTCCGCCACCAGCTCGCTGGTGGCCACCGACACCACGTCCCGGTGCGCGATCGAGAACAGCAGCAGCAAGGGCAGCGCGGCGCCCGCGTAGGCGAGCACCAGGGTGTTCACGGTCGAGGCGATGTGGTCGCGCCCGATCCGCATGCCCGTCCGGTAGAGCTTGCCGGTGCCCATCGTCGGGTCGGCCTGGTGCAGTTCCCAGACCGCCGAGGTCTGGGTGACCGTCACGTCGAACAGCACGCCCAGCGACCCGATCACGAAGCCGGCCAGCAGCAGGCCGCGGACCTCGATCCCGGGGTAGAGCTCGTGGACCAGCCCGGTCTCCGCCGAGGTGTTCCCGGTCAGGTGCGCCCAGGAGGCGAAGACCAGGCTCAGCACCCCGATCAGCACCAGTGACACCAGCGTTCCGAGCACCGCCACCGAGGTCCGGGCGGAGAGCCCGTGGCACAGGTAGAGCGCGATCAGCATGATGGCGCCGGCGCCGACGATCGCCACCAGCAGCGGGTCCGCGCCGCGCAGGACGGCGGGCAGGATGAACAGCGACAGCACCGCGAAGCTGATCGCCAGCGCGACCAGCGCGGCCACCCCGCGCCAGCGCCCGACCAGCACCACGATCGCCGCGAACAGCCCGGCCAGCACACCCATCGGCAGGCGCCGCCCGGCGTCCAGCGCGCTGGAGCGCAGGTGCTGGTCGAGGCCCGCCCCGGTGTGCGGATGGGCCGGGACCCCGCCCGGCCAGAGCACCACCAGCCCGACCAGCACGGCCACCGCGAACGGGATCAGCACCGCCGCGATCACCTTGCGCAGGTGCGCGGAGACCGGCACGGCCGGCCCGTGGGCGTGCGAGTGCCCCACCGACGCGCCGTCGCCGCCCGCGCGTTCGTCCTCCAGTGTCCCTGCCGCCACCTCACGCCTCCTCAGTTCTCCGGCCGCCGCGTCGAATCCGCCGCGACCTCCGCATCATCGGGGTCCGGCCCGCCGTCGCCCCGCAGGGCGCGAACCGTGGGCGTGCCGTCGGCAGGCCGCGGGCACGCCGCGACCGGGCGCGGGGCACACCCCGGCGCCGGGGGATTACCCCACCCCCGACCGGCCAGCTGCCCGTATGGGCCCAAGTCCGCTGCCCCAGCAGACTCCTGGTCATGACGAACACCATCCGCCGCACCGCCGCCGCCGCCACCGCCGCCGCCACCATCGCCGTCACCGCGCTCACCGCCCTGCCCGCCGCCGCCGATCCGGAGCGCACCGGCCGGGACCGCCTCGCCTGGTCCGCCTGCGGGGGCCAGAGCGACCCCCGCCAGCAGTGCGCCGACCTCACCGTCCCCCTGGACTACAACGACCCGGGCGGCCAACAGATCACGGTCGCCGTCTCCCGGATCGCCACCGCCAAACCCGGCCTGCGCCACGGCGTGCTGATGATCATCCCCGGCGGTCCCGGCGACAACGGCCTGGACCGCCCCGGCAGCGTGGTCCAGCGGTTGCCGCAGTCCGTGCTGGACCGCTTCGACCTGGTGGGTTTCGACCCGCGCGGTGTCGGCCGCTCCACCCCGGTCAGCTGCGGCCTGGACCACTCCGACCTGGCGATGGTCAAACTCCGCCCCTGGCCCGCCGCCGACGGCTCCATCGACGGCAACCTCGCCGCCGGCCGCCACTTGGCCGAGGCCTGCGCCCGCAACGGCGGCCCGGTGCTGCGCAGCATCTCCACCGCCAACGAGGCCCGCGACATCGACAGCATCCGGCGCGCCCTGGGGGAGCGCCGCCTCTCCGCCTGGGGCACCTCGTACGGCACCTACGCGGGCGCCGTCTACGCCACCATGTTCGCCGGGCACACCGACCGGATCGTGCTCGACAGCAACGACGACCCCGACCCGTCGCGGGTCGGCCGCGGCTGGCTCGCCGCCTACGGCCAGGGCGCCGAGGACCGCTTCCCGGACTTCGCCAAGTGGGCCTCGGTGCCCGGAAATCCGGACCGCGTCGCGGACACCCCGGAGGAGGTCCGCCCGCTGTTCCTGGACCTCGTCGCCAGCCTGGACCGCACTCCGCTGCCCTGGCCCGGTGCCAACCCGGCCGAGCTGGACGGCAACGGGCTGCGCGAGGCCATGCTGCAGAGCCTGGCCGCGGACGCCAGGTTCCCCGACCTCGCCCGGCTGATGCTGGCCGCCCGGGGCCGCCGCCCGCTGCCCGCCCCGGTGACGGCGCCCGACGAGGTGCTGCAGAACCACATCGCCGCCTCGGCCGGCACCCTGTGCAACGACGTCAGCTGGCCCACCGACCCGGCCGCCTACACCAAGGACGTCGCCGCCGACCGCGCCGCCCGGCCGCTCACCGCGGGCATGCCGGTGAACGTGATGCCCTGCGCGTTCTGGCCGTTCGCGCCGGCCGAGCCGCCGGTCCGGGTGACCGGCCGCGGCCCGGCGAACGTCCTGCTGGCGCAGAACCTGCGCGACCCCAACACCCCGTACCGGGGCGCGCTCAAGCTGCGGGAGGCCTTCGGTGACCGCGCCCGGATGGTCACCGTGGACTCCGGCGGCCACGATGTCTACCTGGCGAACGGAAATGCCTGCGGCGACGCGGTGGTGACGGACTACCTGGTGACCGGCCGACGTCCGGCCGACGACGTGTTCTGCCCGGCGAGCTGAGGTTCGACGACACCGTCCGCGGGGGCAACCGGCCGTGAACGAACGGCCCTTGCCTTCGCGCCAACCCCCGCACGACCCCCGGAAATGAGTCGAAGCTGTCGCGATTTTGTGACAATAGTTCGCCAACAGGCTGCCCATGAGGGGGTTTCACGGCCTTAATGTTCGAACTATGTCACCGAAGAGCCGCATACCTTCCCCGGACCCGGGCGACACCTGGGTACCGCGCCCGAGGCGCCGTGAGACCCCGCTCGGAATCCTGCGCCATGCGGCCACCTACCTCGGCTCCTGCGTGCTCGGCGGTGTGCTGCTGGCGGGCCTGATCCTCCCGGCCGCCGGCGCGGTCGGACTGGGTGCGAAGAGCGGCGCCGAGAGCTTCGAGAGCATCCCCGACGACTTCAAGACCCCGCCGTTGACCCAGGCGACGCAGATCTTCGACGCCAAGGGCGGCCTGATCGCCAAGGTCTACGAGCGCGACCGCACGGTGCTGACGGCCGAGCAGATGTCCCCGCTGATCCGCCAGGCCCAGGTGGACATCGAGGACGCCCGCTTCTACGAGCACGGCGCGGTGGACCTCAAGGGCGTTCTGCGAGCGATCACCAAGAACGCCGAGAGCGGCGCCGCCGTCCAGGGCGCCTCCACCCTGACCCAGCAGTACGTGAAGAACGTCAATGTCGAGATGGCCGGCGACGATCCGGTGGCGGTGCGCGAGGCGCAGCGCAAGACGCTCGGCCGCAAGATCCAGGAACTCCGGTACGCCATCAAGCTGGAGGAGGACCTGACCAAGGAGCAGATCCTCACCAACTACCTGAACATCACCTTCTACGGCCACCAGGCGTACGGCATCGAGGCCGCCTCCCAGCGCTACTTCAGCAAGTCCGCCAAGGAGCTCACCCTGCCCGAGGCGGCGATGCTCGCCGGTCTGGTGCAGAACCCCTCCCAGTACGACCCGAAGCTGCACCCGGTGGCCGCCCAGAAGCGCCGGGACACCGTCATCGACAAGATGGTGGAGAACAAGCACATCACCGCGGACCAGGCCAAGGAGGCCAAGGCGGCCCCGCTCGGCCTCAACTACAAGGACCCGCAGAACGGTTGCATCACCGCCCGGGCGGGGATGGGCTTCTTCTGCGACTACGTGCGCCACGTGGTCAAGCAGGACCCGGTGTACGGCAAGAGCGCCGCCGAGCGCAAGAAGCTCTGGGACACCGGCGGTCTGAACATCTACACCACGCTGGACCCGGACAAGCAGGCCGCCGCGCAGAACGCCGTCTCCACCAAGGTGTACGTCACCGACCCGGTCTCGGCGGCGATGACCATGGTCGAGCCCGGCACCGGCAAGATCCTGGCGATGGCCCAGACCCGCCCGTACGGCCTGGCGAAGGAACAGAACCAGACCGTCGTCAACCTCAACGTGGACTCGGCGATGGGCGGCGGCATCGGCTTCCAGCCCGGCTCCAACTTCAAGCCGATCGTGGCCGCCGCCGCCCTGGAGGCCGGACTGCCGCCCACCCAGCGGTACGACTCGCCGAACCGGATGGACTGGCCGGCGATGAAGACCTGCGACGGCACCTGGAAGAACCTGAACAAGGGCAAGAAGGAAGGCACCATCCCCAACGAGAGCACGCGCGAGGTCGGCCCGTACGAGCTCAAGGAGGCGATGGCCCTCTCGGTCAACACCTACTTCGTGCAGATGGAACAGGAGATCGGGCTCTGCGCCGTCAAGCAGATGGCCAACAAGCTGGGCGTGACGGCCAAGGCGAGCGGTGATCCGCTGCAGGAGGTGCCCGCGCTCGGCCTGGGCACCCAGGAGGTCAGCCCGCTGACCATGGCGAACGTCTACGCGACCTTCGCCGCCCGGGGCAGCTACTGCGCGCCGCTGGCGATCAACCGGATCACCACGGTGGACGGCAAGGACGTCCCGGTGAACCCGGTCCACTGCGACCAGGTGATGTCCACCGACACCGCCGACGTGATCAACAGCGTGCTGCTCGGGGTGACCGAGAAGGGCGGCACCGCGCGCGACCTCCGACTGGACGACGACCGCCAGATCGCGGGCAAGACCGGTACCACCGACGAGAAGAAGTCGGCCTGGTTCACCGGCTACACCGGCAACCTGGCCGCCTCGGTCTGGCTGGGAAGCCCGGGCACCAAGGTGCCGATGCGCAACATCCGGATCGGCGGGCAGTACCAGGCGGAGGTGTTCGGCGCGACCGGCCCGGGGCCGATCTGGCAGCAGGCGATGAGCGACGCCGTCCGGAACATGCCGGAGAAGGAGTTCACCACCGTCTACATCCCGGACCCGGTCAAGCGCGACCCGGGCTGCGGCACCGCCACCGGCACGCCGGGCTCCGCCACCTGCACCGGCGCCCCCAACCCGGGCTCGACGGCGACGGGCCGGCCGCGCGGCACCAACCCGTCGGGCGGCACCCCGACCGGGCGCTCCGCCCCGTCCACCCCGCCGGACGGGGACCAGTGAGCCACCGGCGAGCCGTGGGGCCCCCCGCCGTTGCCGCGACGCAGACGGGGCCCCGGCGGTGGGCGGCCGGAATGGGTGGTATTAAAAAAAACAAGCACCCGCCACAAAGACCAAAAGAGGGGGGGGTGA
>NZ_JBHVVI010000172.1:0-15117 GCF_042883685.1 Kitasatospora sp. NPDC058190 | reverse complement strand
CGGGGCCGGTGCGAGGGCCGGTGCCGTGCTACTTGGCGAGGCCGTAGCCGCCGACGCCGGCGTAGACGGTGTCGGCGACGTGGCGGGGGGCTGTGTCAGAGGTGGTGGTGACGGGAGGTTCGTTGCCGTTCTGGTCGCGCAGATTGAGGGTGGTCGAGCCGCCGCCGTCCATGTTGACGGCGTCGACGAGGTTGAGCGCCTTGAGTAGCTGGGCGAGCTCGCTGCGGGTGGCTCCGTACGAGAGGGGTGCCGTGCCGCCCTTCTGTCCCTCGACGGTGACGAAGAAGAGGTGGCCGAAGCCGTCGGCCCCGCTGGCGGTGCGCCAGGCCCGCGCGGTGTCGTCGGCCACCTGGTAGACGACCGAGGCGTCGCGGATCAGGACGTCGCCGACGGGGGTGGCGTACAGCACCCGGTCGATCGGCTGCTCGACGGCGCTGGCCGGGGCGCGGCCGAACCAGGTGTCGGCGACGGCGTCGGCGAAGCGGGTGTCGGTGATCACGGTGTGCAAGGTGACGGGCTTGCTGGCGCAGGCGTTGTCCCAGAGCCAGGTGGCGCCGTCACCGGTGCCTTCCAGGGCTCGCCCGCCGGGCGGGACGGTGTGGCCGCCGCGCGGGGTGTCGGAGACGATGCCGCCGGGGGTGGCGCCGGGGCGGTAGCAGGCGGTGGCCACGCCCGCCGAGTTGAACAGTACCTCGACGCCCGGGTCGTCGTCGGTGGTGGTGTCCTTGAGGAAGTCGGGAGCCGGCGTCGGGGCGCCCCACTCGGGGGTGTACTCGACGATCTCGGACGGGTCAAAGCAGACGCCGCCGACGACGGTCACGTCCTTGTTGGTGGGGTCGGTGTTGCGCAGGCAGTGGCCGGCCCGGCCGGGGAGCCGGTTGACGCCGTCGACCTTGCGGTTGACGGTGGCGTCGTCGGAGAGCTGCACGGTGAGCTTGGTGCCGAGCTCGGTGATGTAGGGGCGGCCGTTCTGCAGCATCAGCACGGAGTTGGCCGGGCGAAGCCCGACGGCCTTGCCGGTGACGGGGTCGTAGACGTAGCGGCCACCGCCGGCCTCGCTGAGCAGTCGCCCGTTCTTTATCGAGGTGCCGCCGAGGTCGCCGAGGTAGATCTTGTTGGCCTTGTCCAGGATCACGCCATCGTCGAAGTAGCCGCCGTTGACCCCGAGGTAGGGGCGTCGGCTGGTCACGGCGGTGGTCTGCTCCAGCATCTCCTGGACGGTCTGCGTGGTGTACATGCCCTGGCCGATCGAGCCGTTGAAGGTGATCGGGGCCCGGCTCGGGTCGATGTCCATCACGTTGACCGTCCACGTCCGGTCGGCGTCCTGGTAGACGGTGCGGGTGATCCCGGGGAAGGGCGTGGTGGTGGCGGCCTGGGCGAGGGTGATGCCGTCCAGAACGATGTCGGTGTCGGCGGCGCCGGCCAGGCCACTGCCGGGGACGGCGAGGACGGAGGCCGCCAGGCCGAGGGCGGTGGCGGTCCGGATCGCGGCGGCACGCCGCACGAAGGGGTGCTTCATGAGGGGCTCCCGGATCAGCAGAAGTCGGTGGCGGGGCGGCCGTTGGCGGCGACGACCAGGCGGTCGGAGCTGAGCGTGCCGGCGTAGGGCGCGGGGACGAAGGTGCTGTCGCCGCTGAGGACGACGAAGGCGCGGTAGCCGACGCCGTTGGCGGTCCAGGAGCCGGTGAGCCCGCTGTCCGGGTAGAAGCAGGCATGCTTGGTGGTGTGGTTGAAGACGGAGACCGCCCGGTTGTCCCACTCGGTGCCGTAGTCGCGGACCTCGTCCTCGGTGAAGGAGGTCATCGCGCCGCGGCCGCTCTCCTCGGCGAACAGGCAGAGCCGCCCGGTCTCGCAGCGCTCGTAGCCGGTGAAGCAGCCGGCCTTGGACTTGGCGCCCTTGAAGGAGGTGACCTTGCCGTCCAGGTGGGTGCCGAGTTCGGCGAGGTTGGCCTGTCCGCCGGGCCGGATGGCCTGGACGGTGCCGCCGTAGCCGCCGTCGGCGTAGAGGCAGGCCCAGTAGGCGGACTGGTTGTCCACCGAGCGGGCCCGGTCGTTCCAGGCGGGGTCGACGCCCTGGACGGGGACACGGGGGTCGTTGGCGAGTTCGGCGCCCTGGCCGCCGTCCTGGTCATAGAGGCAGAAGCTGCCGACGGCGCAGTGGCTGGTCCAGCTCGCGGCGGTGGCCCGGGTGCCGGGCAGGAACGCGATCACGAGCGCCACGAGCAGGACGCCCATGACGACGCGCGGAAGGTGTTGCCTCACGGCGGAGTTCCCCTTTGGTTGAAGCGGTGGTTGAAGCGGTGGTTGAAGCTGGGTGAAACGAAAGGGCGTGGACCGGGCGGCCGTGCGGGCCGCCCGGTCCACGCTCCCGAACCGGTCAGGGACCAGTCTTCGTCGGGATGTCGGCGTTGTAGTCCGCAAGCTTGGCAATCTGAGCCGCGCTCAGGATCCCCTGGTAGGCCCAGACGTCGTCCAGCTCACCGGAGAAGTACTCGCCCCAGGAGCCGGCACCCGCCCTGGCCCGTCCGAACTGCAGCCCCGGCCCGGCGTCGAAGGGCCGCCTGGCCGGGCCCCACGAGGTCCGCGAGACACAGGAGTCGCCGCTCGTGCAGAGCTGGTTCTCCGGCTGCCCGTTGACATACAGCGACAGCTGCCCCACCAGGGCGTCGTACGTCACCGCGAGGTGGGTCCAGTTCTCCAGCACACTCGTGGCGGGGGAGTGGGCCACCACGGTACGGCCGGTGGCGGCGCCGTCGCCGGTGTTCACCTCGGCCTGCCACTCGCCCAGGTGGGCGCCGGTGGCCGGATCGTCCTTCAGGTAGTGCCAGCGCACGGTGACCGCGTTGCCGTTGGCGCCCGCCTGGGAGAGCACCGTCATATCCCGGGTCGGGACACCGGCGGTGTCCGCCCACGCGGCCAGGGTGAAGCTCTGGTCGGTGTGCAGCGGTGTCGCGGCGCTCTGCGCGTAGCCCTTGACGCCGTCCAGTTGGAGGGCACCGGGGGTGAGGAGCAGTCCGCCGGCCGGGTCGATCTTCGCGCCGTCGCCGAGCTGCGCGCCGGAGGCGGCACTGCTCTCGTCCGGTGAGACGAGCGGGGAGCCGGTCGCCGTGTCGAGCCGCCAGCGGCCCACCAGCTGCGGCCGCTGCTTGACCATGTCGGCGGCCTCGCTCGCGGTCACCACCCGGTCGTAGAGGCGGACGTCGTCGATGTCACCGTCGAAGAAGTCGCCGTTCTTCCCCTCGCGGCTGATGGCGCCGATCTGCACCGGGCCCGGGTTGGGCCAGGGCGTGGTCTGGACGTAGTCCGTCTCAGCGACCAGCGTCCCATTGATGTACAGGCGCAGCTTCTGCGAGGCGGCGTCGGAGACTCCGAGCAGGTGCGTCCACTGCCCCTCGTTCGGGCCGAAGCAGGGGATGCCGTTGACCGGGCCGCTGCAGACCGGCTGGACGGCGCGCACCAGGGTGTCGGCGGCGCTGTCCTCCTTGTAGCGACCGAAGATCCACTTCTTGCTGTAGGCCGAGTAGTAGAGCGAGAACTCGTTGTTGTGGGCGCCGATCTGGTTGATCACCACGCGCGCGGCGGTGTCGCCGTCGGCGAGCTTGGGCAGTCGCACCCAGCTGGAGACGGAGAAGCTCTTCGTCCCGTCGACCATCGGCCGCGCGGTGCGGGCGTAGCCGCTGGTGCCGTCCAGGTGGATCGCCTTGTCGGCGACGCCGGGGATGCCGAGCTGCGTACCGCCGGACACCGTGAGGTCGTCGGACTCCGACGTGCCGGGCGTGGTACGGGCGTTGCCGTCGAGGTGCCACACCGCCTTGGCCGGGAGGCCAGCGGTGAGCTGCCGATCGGCCGCCACGTCGGCGGCCTCGCCTGCGGACAGCGCGCGGTCCCAGACCTTCACCTCGTCCAGCGCGCCCGACCACGGGTCGTTGTAGCCGCCGCGGTAGCGCATCCGGCCGAGTTCCAGCGAGCCCCGGGCCGACCAGGAGGCCGGGGCGGCCACCGGTGCACCGGCCGGCACGCCGTTGACGTACAGCACCACGGTCTTGGCCGCGGCGTCGTACACGCCGGTCAGGTGCGTCCACTGGTTCAGCGTCGCCGGGCCGGTGGCGCCGGCCAGCTGGTAGCCGTAGCCGACGTCGTCCGTGCTGACCGTCTCGAAGGCCCAGCTGCCGTTGCGCAGGCCGAGGCTGAAGCCGGGCATGTACGACCCGGACTGCGAGACCGCCGAGCGGTTGCGGTCGGCGTTGGCCAGCTTCACCCAGGCCGAGACGGTGAAGCTCCTGGCGGTGTCCAGCACCGCGCCCTGCGTGCTCGCGTAGCCGTTGGCCGTGCCGTCGAACGCCAGGGCGTCGCCCAGGTGGCCGGGGGACTGCGGGCTCGCGCCGGAGCCGAGGGTGGCGTCGAGCCTGCCGGCCGTGCCGGTCAGCCTGGTGCCGGACGCGTCGTCCATCGCCCATCCGGTGCGCTGCGGCTGGCCGGCCAGGACGTTGAAGTAGTACGTCTCCGGCTGCGAGGCGTTGCCCGAGCCGTCGACCGCGCGGGCGGTGAAGGTGTGCAGGCCGGGCTTCTCCGGCAGCAGGTTGACCGTGGCGGCCGCACCGCCGCTGACGGCGACCTCGTTTGCCAGTGCCGTGCTGTCCACGGCCCACTGGTACTTGGTCACGTCGGTGGCCTTGGACTTGACAGTGAAGCTGCCGTAGCGGCCGACGCCGTCGGTCCAGGGGAGGGCGGCGGTGGCGTCCGCCGAACCCGGGTAGGACGCGGAGCTGATGGCGGGGCCGTCGGGCGCGGTGGTGTCGACGGAGAAGTAGCAGTCGGTCGGGTCACCGTCCGAGGACCACGGCCCCCAGTCTGCGCCGTCCCAGGCCCGCACCTCCCAGCCGTACTGGCCCTTCGCGGGGGTCGGCAGTGCGGGCAGGGTGATCGAGAAGGCCGAGCCGGAGGCCTTGAAGGTGTCGGAGGCGGGCGTGGTGCCCTCCGCCCCGGTGGACCACCAGCGGCGCCGGAAGCCGGTGCCGTCGTCCCAGGCGGCGGCGAACTGGATGCCGATCGCCTCGCCGTCTGGGTCACTGGCATTCGCGGTGAGCTGGGGCCACTTGTTGAGCTTCACGCCGGTGGCCACGCACATGCCGGGCGACATGGTCAGGTCGCTCATCGGGGTCTGCCGCGGCGGCACGTTGTAGTAGACGCGCAGGGCGGCGTCGTCGGTGAACTTCTTCCAGCCGTAGAGGTCGCTCTCGTCACGGGCCTTCAGCCCGAAGGCGGTGGACGACCAGCCCCAGTTGGCCGCGTCCTGGACCAGGTCACGGACCGGGCCCGAGTCGCCTCCGAACTCCAGCTGGCCGGCCGGGCAGTCACCGCTCCAGCCCTTGGCCGCCCAGGCGGTCTGCAGGTAGCGGTTCCAGAACCCGCTGCTGTTCTGGCTGTCCCAGGTGAGGTCCGAGTTGATGTAGCCGGTGTTCCACAGCTCGACCGGTGTCTGGTGGGAGCAGTCGAAGGACCAGCTCTCCGTGGCGACGAACTCGGCGCTGAGGATGTGCTTCCCGGCGAACTGGCTGGTGGGGATCTGGAAGAACGCCCGCTTCACGTCGCGCGGCTGGCAGCGCGAGGTGTCGCCGCAGTACCCGACGCCCCACTCGCCGACGTACTTGTCGGTGTAGGTGAAGTGCCAGTAGGACTGGGAGGGGTAGTACTGCGAGACGCCCGCCCAGTCGCCGGCGTGCGGCGTGTTCCAGGCCGGGTCGATCATGACCGGGTAGACCGTGCCCGGGTTGTCTAGCATGGACCTGTCCGGGGTGAGGACCATCCCGTCCTGCGTCTGCGGCAGCTCCACCCCGATCCGGGCCACCTTCGCTCCCTCGCCGGGGGCGGCCAGGGACGGGGTCGCGGGTGCCTGCGCCGCGAGCGACCGCTCCTGCGAGCGGGAGGCCTGCTTGGGCTCGCCGGCCGGCGCCCCCTTCGGGGCGGAGTCCCACATCACCGGCGTCGAAGCCTCGAAGACCGTGCCGCCGGCGCCCTTGTCGACGGCCGTCATCGAGCCGTCCGCGGCTTGCTTGACCGTCAGGCCGTTGCCCTGGAGGCCGAGCCGCAGCCGGCCCAGCTCCGGGTTCTTCGCGGCCTGCGGGGTGTGCACCACGAGGACCTGGGTGAACCCGGTCCGGGTTGCGGTCAGCCGCAGGTCCACGTCCGGCAGGACCGAGCGGTACTCGGCCGTACTGCCCTGCAGGTCGGGCTTGGGCAGCGGCTTGGGCCAACTGAGCCTCAGTTCCCGGCCCGCCGACGCCATCCGCACCAGCGGACGGCCGCTGCCGCCGCCCGAGAACTCCACCTCGGCCGTCGCCGCCTTGGCCACCACCACGCCGCCCGGCCGCTCGGTCAGGGTCGGGTCGATGTCCACCCAGGCCCCGCCTCTGCGCACCCAGTGCGGCTGGACGTACGTCGTCGTCAGCAACCGTCCGTCCGGCTGCGCGACCGTGTCACTGGACTCGGTCCGCCTCTGTCCGACGTCCACCGGCTTGCCCGTCCGCCGCGCCTCCGTGACCGCGAGGCCGTCCGGCCCCTCAGCGGAAACCGCGCCGGCCGAGGTCGCCCCCTGGCCGGGCCCGGTGCCCGCGGCACCCGCGCCGCCTGCGGCGGTCGCCGGTACGACCCCCGCCCCGAGCAGCGCCCCCACGGTCAGCGCGGCGGCGAACCAGCCGTGCGCGAACCGCCTCCACCTTATTCCTTGCACTGTTTCCCAATTCGAGATCGACCGACATCGTGAAATGAGAACACCGAATCCGACCTTCGGAGAGGTCCACGGAACGGTGAAATCAATGGGGACGTGGTCGGAATCGGAAGCATTCCACCCGGTCGGGCATCGAATCCGCACTCAAAATCCCGAGCGCGCCGTCGTGTGCGCCCCGTGAAGGTCGTTTCCTCGGCGCCCAGGGCAGAACTATAGGGGTCCTCGGGCCTTCGGCTGGCGGAAACTGTCGCTCCGAGCGCTTGTCTCACAGCTGTCTCACGCTTCTGACCTGTTGTTATATTGACAGCCAAAGAGGAGGATTGGAGACACCGCAGAGCGCCTCGAAGGCGCGATCTGGTGATCGGTGACCCGATCACACGCGCTCCACACCGGTGGACAGCTTCGGGTACGGCTGGTTGTCCGTCCGTTCCCGTAGGAGAGTTGACACCATTTCATGGAATCGATCAGGATGCGTTTCGCGCTGTGCGCGGGCACGGGATTCGGGGCGGTCGGCAGAAGCGAGAAGCAGCGAACACGCGCGGTTGCCCGTCGCGATTCTCCGTGCTCCTTCATCCACGCCGTAGCAGGCGTCGATATCCCGAAGGAGTTCCAGAATTGAGCAGGATACGGGCCGCTGGACAGCGGACCTGGGGCAGAGCCTCCGCCCTCGTGGCGGCGATGCTTGTCGGGTCACTGCTGCCGACGCTGCCACTGGCGGCCGGCGCGGCCGCCGACACGTACACCAGGCCCTCGGCGGTCTCACCGGAGAAGCCGGTCAAGGGCGCGGACGGCAAGGTCAAGGGCCGCATGGCCGACACCACCGTCAGCGCGCCGACCGGAAAGCAGGCCGCCTGGCCAGGCGCGGGCAGCGCCTCGGTGGCGCTGCCCGTCGAGCCGGGCAAGAGTGTCAAGGCGGGCGCGCTGCCCGTCACCCTCCAGCCGCTCCCCGGCGGCGAAGTCGGTCCGGGACAGGCCCCTGCGCCGCAGCAGGCCAAGGTCGAGGTGCTGAGCCAGGACCTTGCCCGGCGGGCGGGGATCAACGGCGTGCTGCTGACCGTCGGCGGCACTGAGTCCCCCACCAGGGTCAGCCTCGACTACAGCGGCTTTGCGCAGGCCGCCGGCTCCGGGTTCGGCTCCCGGCTGCATCTCGTGCAGCTCCCGGCGTGTGTGCTGACCTCCCCGGAGAAGCCGGAGTGCCGCACACAGAAGCCGCTGCCGGGCGGCAACGACCCCAAGGCGCAGACCGTCACTGCGGACGCGCCCGTCCCCCCCACCCCGCCCGCCGGCACCCTGCAGCTGGCCTCGTCCTCCGGCGCGGCCACGGTGATCGCGGCGACGGCAGGAACAGCCGGGCCGAGCGGCGACTACAAGGCGAGCCCGCTGTCCGTGGCCTCGACGTGGTCAACCTCGCTGAACAGCGGGTCGTTCACGTGGTCGTACGAGATGCCGCTGACGGACATGCCCGGCGGCCTCACCCCGAAGGTGGGACTGTCCTACAACTCGGGCAGCATCGACGGCAGGACCGCCAACAGCAACAACCAGGCCTCCTGGGCGGGCGACGGCTTCGACTACTCGCCGGGCTTCGTCGAGCGTACCTACAAGCCGTGCGCCGACGAGGGCGTGAAGACCAACGACCAGGAGGTCGGCGACCTCTGCTGGGCCGCCGACAACGCGACGATCTCCTTCGCGGGCCACTCCGGTGAGCTCGTCCCGGTCGCCGCCGACGAGTGGCGACTCAAGGGCGACGACAACACCAAGGTCACCCGCGCCCGCGACACTGCCCGCGGCAACGGCGACAACGACGGGGAGTACTTCAAGGCCGTCACCTCCGACGGCACCCAGTACTACTTCGGCTACAACCGCCTGCCCAACTGGAGTTCCGGCAAGCCGGAGACCAAGTCGGTCTACACCGTGCCGGTCTACGGCAACAACAGCGGCGAGCCGTGCAACGGCAAGGACTTCGCCTCCTCCTGGTGCCAGCAGGGCTGGCGCTGGAACCTCGACCTCGTCGTCGACCCCCACGGCAACGACATCACCTACTGGTACACCCAGGAGACCAACAACTACGGTCGCAACCTCAAGGCGAGCGACCGCACCCCGTACGTCCGCGGCGGCCGGCTTGACCACATCGAGTACGGCCAGCAGCAGGGCGACCTCTACTCCGCTACGGTCGAGCCGATGGCCCGGGTGGAGTTCGGCACCGCCGAGCGCTGCCTGGAGACCACGGCCGGCCTCTGCGACCCGGCGAAGATCGACGTCAACCGCCAGTACTGGTATGACACCCCGTGGGACCAGAACTGCAACGACGGCACTGACTGCGATGCGGGCCGCTTCAGCCCGGCCTTCTTCACCCGCACCCGGCTGACCTCGGTCACCGCCAAGACACTTCAGGCGGACGGGAGTTACGCGGCCGTCGACACCTGGACGCTCAACCACAAGTGGGGCACCGCCGACTTCGACTACCAGCTGCTGCTCGACTCCGTCCAGCACACGGGCTCGTCGGCAACGCCGTCCGTCACGCTGCCCAGGACGGCCTTTGCCTACAAGCCGCTGGTGAACCGGCTCGACCGGACCGGTGACGGCCGGGCGCCCTTCATCAAGCAGCGGCTCGGCACCGTCGCGGACGAGATCGGCGGCCAGCTCGACATCACCTACTCGGCGCCGGCCTGCGACTGGAACAGCCTGCCGACCCCGCAGACCAACACCACGCGCTGCTTCCCGCAGCAGTACCAGCCGTCCACTAAGGTGCCGGTGACCACAGAGTGGTTCAACAAGTACGTGGTCGACTCGGTCACCGCGACTGACCGCACCGGCGGCGCACCGGACATGGTCACCCGGTACACCTACCTCGGCGACGCCGCCTGGCATTTCGACGACGAGGACGGTATCACCAAGGAGAACCTGAAGACCTGGTCCCAGTGGCGCGGGTACGCCCGCACCCGGGTCCAGACCGGCGGCGTGTCGGCCATGTCCACCCAGGCCGACCACTACTTCCTGCGCGGCATGGACGGCGACCGCTCCGATCCCGCCGACAAGACGAAGAAGCGCAGCGTCACCTTCGACGACGGCGAGGGCGGCGCCCTGACCGACGACGACGCCTGGGCCGCGTACGAGTACCGCAGCGAGCAGTACGACAAGCCCGGCGGCGCTGTCCTCGCCAAAACCGTCAGCGCGCCCTGGAAGAAGGAGACCGCCCGGCTCGTCCGCGACTGGGGCACCACCACCGCCGACCTCACCGGAACGGCGACCACCCGCTCCTTCACCTCCCTCGACCGGGGAGCTGGCAACGCCTGGCGGGAGACCCGCACCAACACGGCGTTCGACGACTACGGACGTGCCGTCCAGTCGGAGAACCTCGGCGACGTCGCCGTCCCCGACGACGACACGTGCATCCGTACTACCTACGCCGACAACACTGCCGCCTGGCTACTGACCGGCACCGTCCACACCGAGACGGTTGCCGCCGCCTGCGGTGCGACCGTCAACCGCGACACCCGGCCCGACGGCACGTCCGCCGTCCTGTCGGACGTCCGGACGCGCTACGACGGCCAGGCATACGGCGCGGCACCAGTCAAGGGTGACGCCACGCTGGTCGAGACGATGAAGTCCCGCACCGGCACCAACGCGACCTACCTCGACGGCGCCACCCACTTCGACCGCTACGGCCGCGCCGACTCCACTACCAAGCTGGCATCGACCTCGGTGTTCGACACCACCGACGCCACCGCACCGGTGACCACAGCCAGTCCGCTGGCGCAGACCACCACGACGGTCTACAGCCCGGCCACCGGTCGCCCGACCAGGACGACGGTCACCGGCCCGCCCGCCACCGCGGGCAACCCGGCCACCGTGATGGTCGCCGTTACCGACTACGACCTCATGCGCGGCCTGGCCGTCGACACCCTCGACGCCAACAACCGGCGCACCGACACGCTGCTCGACGCGCTCGGCCGCACCCTCAAGGTCTGGCAGCCGAACCGCTCCAAGGTGGCTGGGGACACCCCGAACCACGAGTTTGGCTACACCGACGCCGATGGGCAGATCCGCGCCGTCACCACGAAGACGCTCAACGCGGACGGCTCGCAGGACACCGTCTACGCGCTGTACGACGGCCTCGGCCGCGCCCGCCAGACCCAGGCCCCCGGCGACAACGGCGGCCGGGTCCTGACCGACACCTTCTACGACGAGCGCGGCCAGGCCGCCCTCGCCTACGCCACCTACTACGCCACCGGCGCGCCCTCGACCACGCTCTTCAAGGTCGACGACACCACTGGCGTGGAGACCCAGACCGCAAACACCTACGACGGGCTCGGCCGGCCGGTGAAGAGCACCGTGCTGGCCGGCAACGGCACCGGCACACCGCTCGCCACCACGCTCACCGAGTACGACGGCGACCGGGTGACCGTCACCCCGCCCAAGGGCGCGACCCCGACCACCACCGTCACCGACGCGCAGGGCCGGACCACCGAGCTGCGCCAGTACCGCGCCGACACGCCGACCGGCGGCTACGACAGCATCGCGTACCGCTACGACCCGGCTGGCCACCTGGTGACGCTGACCGACCAGTCCGGCACCCAGTGGAACTGGACGTACGACCAGCAGGGACGGCTCGTCAGGACGGTGGACCCGGACGCCGGGACTGCCGTCAAGACCTACGACGACCGGGGCCAGCTGGCCACCAGCACGGACGGCGCCAACCGGACCCTCGCCTACGTCTACGACAACCTCGGCCGCCAGACCGAGCTGCGGGCCGACTCGCCCACCGGCACCTTGCTGACCTCGCAGGTGTGGGACGCCGCCGGCAACAAGGGGCTGATCTCCTCGGCGACCCGCTACGTCACCATCGGCTCGGCCACCTACCCGTACAAGACCACCTGGTCGCTGTACGACCCGCTCGGCCGGGCCACCCGCACCACGGTGACCGTACCATCCGTCCCCGGACAGGAGGCACTGGCCGGGACCTACACCAGCGGCAGCGCCTACCGGCTCGACGGGCAGCCGCAGAGCAACAGCTACCCCGCCGCGGGCGGCCTCCCGGCGGAGTCCGTGGCCCTCGGCTACGACGCCCGGCACCGCCTCACCTCCGCCCAGGGTCTGACCGGCTACCTGGCCGGCCAGACCTACAGCCTGACGGGCAAGCCCCTGCAGTCGACCCTGTCCGACGGCACCGCGAATCGGCAGGTTTACGTCACCAACGCCTACGAATGGGGCACCCAGCGCCTGGCGTCCAGCCGCACCGACCAGTACGGCGTCACCGGAGCCACCCGCGCCGCCGCCTACACGTACGACCAGGCCGGCAACGTCACGTCCATCACCGACACCTCGCGCTCCGGCACCGACCGACAGTGCTTCCAGTACGACTACCTCGCCCGCCTCACCCAGGCGTACACGCCGGCCGGCACCGCCTGCCCCGGCACGCCCGACGGCACGTCACTCGGCGGCCCGGCCCCGTACTGGACCAGCTACGCCTACAACGGCGACAGCACCCGCGACACCCAGACCCAGCACGACCCGACCGGTGACGCGACGAAGGACGTCACCACCAAGTACACCTACCCCGGCGCCACGGCCGCCCAGCCGCACACACTGACCGGCACCGGCGGCACCAGCGTCCTGCCCGAGTCCGACACCTACGACGCCGCTGGCAACCTGGTCACCCGCCACCGGCTGCTCGCCTCCGGCACCAGCGACCAGACCCTGAGCTGGGACGCCGAAGGGCGCCTCGGCCAGGTCGTCGACACCGTCACGACCGGCGGGACCGCCACCAGGAGGACCACCGACTACGCCTACGACGCCGCCGGAGCCCGACTGACCGCCCACGTGCTGGACACCGCCAACCCGGCGGGCGAGCAGTGGACCCTCTACCTCGGCAGCACCGAACTCACCCTCACCAAGGGCGCGGCCAGGCCCACGGCGACCCGGTACTACGCCCTCGCCGGCGCCACGGCCGTCCGCACCGACGACAACAAGGTCACCTTCCAGGTCACCGACCACCACGGCACCGCCGAGCTCGCCATCGGCGCGGCCGACGGCACGGTAGCCCAGCGGCGCACGAGCCCCTTCGGCGAGCTGCGCGGTGCCCGGCCCGCGACCTGGACCGGCAGCCACGGCTTCCTCGGCGGCGTCAGCGAACCCACCGACCTGACCCACCTCGGGGCGCGCGACTACGACACCACCACCGGCCGGTTCATCAGCGCCGACCCACAGTTCAACCCGGACAGCCCGAAGGAGCTCAACGGCTACGCCTACTCCGGCGGCAACCCGGTCAGCACCAGCGACCCCGACGGCCGCGCGATCATGTGCGCGGACGACTGCTCGCACCACGACCGAGCCATCCACGGCTATGTCGACAACGGCGGCCATATCCACCCGGCCACCGAGCACGTGGACGACGAGTGCACCGGCTACTGCGCCCTCCCGCCGCCGCGGCCCGTCACACCGAGCAAGGCCGTCACCGGAACCCCGGAGAACCGCAAGAAGTGGCACGAGGCCCGCGTCGCCTGGCTGCTCCAGCCGAACAACCCGATCATCGGCCAGTACCTGGAGAAGATCCGGGAGATCAACAAGGAGAGCTGCAAGAAGCAGGCCCGTGACGGCTGCGCCTGGGCCAACATGTCGCAGGACCTCTTCCTGAAGAACTACGTCGACGAGGTCGCCGACCGGATCGACGAATCCGCCACCGAGTTCGACGAGAAGCGGTTTAAGACGCTGACCAAGCAGGGCAGCAACCTCACCACCTGGTCGTTCAGCAACAGCGAGTACCAGATCGCCTTCGACCTGGCCCGCGAGGGCTCGCACGTCGTCGCGGTCGAGGACGACGGAGGAAAGTCCGGAAAGGGGTTCGACGCCTGGATCGACGGCGTGCCGTCGGAGTTCAAGGCGCCCAAGCCTGGGCCCAAGGCGGTGGAGGAGAACATGCGGAAGTCCAACGGGAAGGGCGCGGAACGGGTCTACATCCGGATGCCCGACGGCTACGAGGCGAAGACGGCCGTGTCGAGCCTGAAGACCTACCTGGCGACGCGGAGCTCGGACTTCCAGGAGTACCGGATCTATGCCTCCGGAGACCCGGGCGGCTGGAACATCTCCGGTAAGGTCGGCGGAGATTTCACCTGCAAGGGCTGGGGCTGCTGAACCATGTCGACCGATGCCGCCATTCTGGTGAGACGTCCTTCCGGACCGGCCCTCACCCGTGAGGAGATCGCGGAGGTCCTCGCGCTGCCCACCGACCCGTCGACGGAGCCCTGGCACCACATCGTCGGGGCGGACGGATCGAAGTTCCGGCTCCGGCTGAGTACAGGGCGCGGCGACCTCCTGGGCCCTGCGGTCGGCGAACCGTCGACCGATCGGCCAGGGCTGCGTGCCTACGACTGCTTCCTCCACGTGTCCATCTACTGGACGACCGAGGACACCGACGACAGTCTGGGCTCCCTGCGGGCGTTCTGCCGGTCCGTCGTCGCCCGGCTGCACTCGGCGTGGGCGGGCCTTGAGACGGCGTTCGAGGTGGACGACGACTACGGCTATCGCCGCGACCCGGAGGACATCCCGAGCCGGGCGCAGGTCGCGGTGTGGGTCGGCGCCGCGTCCTGGCCGTCGGATACCTCGCTGCCGAGCCTGGCAGGGCTCGCCGCTCCCGCCGGCCCGTCCGGCCTCGCATTCCACGAGGCTGGGCCGGAGGGCGTCGGGATTCCGGCGGAGGCGGAGGACAGTGTGTCGTACACCCTCATCCGGCGATCCCGTGAACTCGCCGGCCAGGCGGCCGTACGGTCCTCCGAGGCCGAGATCTCCGCGCAAGAGATTCGGGACTTCACGACCGCGTTGCTGGACGTGCTGGGCAGGTCGTTCCCGCGCGTCGACATGGCGATCTGGGTCGGCGGGCGGCTCTGCCGGTCAGAGATCGATTGGGTGAGCTGATCGGAGGAGGAGGGAGTTGACAGAGGGTGTTCGGCCGGGTCTTCCGGTCGAACACCCTCTCGTGCGTGCGCTATTTCTGACGTTCGACGTCGCTTGCGGTAGGTGAAGGGTGTCTTGAGCCTTCCCTCGGGACACAGTCGGCGTGGGTGCCAGCCGCGCGCGGCCAGCTCCATTTCGTCGAAGAAGTCCTCACGGGTCACCCTGTGAGCGTATGGACCGGCACTGACACCAGCGCCATAGTGATGACCGCCATGATCCTGATGCTCCCGCTGCCGGTGACCCGGCGTCATCTACGAACCCTGCAACGTCCGGCGCTTGATGTGCCCCGTTCGGACCGCCTGGTCGCCTGGGCGGTCGTATCGGGGTGGTTGTTGCCGGTGGCGGCCCGTAGGGCTCCGAAACTTCCTCACAGCTGCTGACCTCGGGCGGTGTGCTCGATCCGTGGTCGGGCATGATCGGTCCTTGTGTTCGTACGGATG
>NZ_JBHVVI010000171.1:0-15275 GCF_042883685.1 Kitasatospora sp. NPDC058190 | reverse complement strand
GCGCCAACATCACCGCGATGCGCACCCCCTCGCTGTTCTCCCGCGACTCCCGGCTCTGGAGCGCCTTCCGCCACGGCGAGGTCCCGGCCGACTCCCCGCTCCTGCCGGTGGTCGCCTGGCAGCCGATCTGCGTGTTCGCGGACGGCGATGAGCACCGCCGACTGCGCGGCGCCGTCCTGGACGGCCTGAACGGCTTCGACCGGCGCGGCGTCCGCCGCCACGTCCGCCGCTTCACCACCGACCTCGTCCAGGTGGTCGGCACCACCGGCCGGGCCGAGCTGATCTCCCAGTTCGCCGAGCACCTGCCGATGCTGGTGATGACCAAGCTGATCGGCATGCCGGACGAGTACGGGCCGCAACTGGTGGACGCCGCACGGGACCTGATGAAGGGCACCGAGACGGCGATCGCCAGCAACGAGTACGTGGTGGCGAGCCTGCGCCGGACCATCGCGGTCAAGCGCGACCACCCCGGCGACGACCTGACCAGTCGGCTGCTCGCGCACCCGGCCGAGCTGACCGACGACGAGGTGATGGAACACCTGCGGGTGGTGCTGCTGGCCGCCAACGAGACGACCGTCAACCTGATCGCCGACTCGCTGAAGATGGTGCTCACCGACCCGCGCTTCCGCGCCCACCTGTCCGGCGGCCAGATGACCCTGGGCGAGGCGCTGGACCAGGTGCTCTGGGACTCCCCGCCGATGTCGCTGGTGGCCGGGCGCTGCGCGACCGCCGACACCGAGCTCGGCGGGCAGCAGATCAAGGCCGGGGACTTCCTGCTGCTCGGCCTGGCGGCGGGCAACGTCGACCCGGTGGTCCGGCCCGATCTGGCCACCCCGCTGTACGGCAACCGCTCGCACCTGTCCTTCGGCGCCGGGCCGCACGAGTGCCCCGGGCAGGACATCGGACGGCACGTCGCCGAGGCCGGGATCGACATCCTGCTCACCCTGCTTCCGGACCTCCGACTGGCCGTCCCCGAGGAGGAGTTGACCTGGAGTTCGGCCTGGATCTCCCGCCATCTGACGGCGCTGCCGGTGGAGTTCACCCCGCGTGAGATCGAGCCGGATCCGGAGTCGGTGGCGGAGGCGGAGCGGGCGGCGGAGGAGCGGGCCGCCCGGACGGCGGAGGAGTTCCAGGCCGCCGAGCAAGCGGCGGCCACCGCCTCGGCTCCGCCGGTGGCGGCCGTTCCGGCGCAGCGACGCAGCTGGTGGGACGCGCTGACCGGCTTCTTCCGGCGCTGAACCCGCCGGGGCGGGTGGTGGTCACCGTGCCGCCGCCCGCCCGGGCTCAGTCCTCGTCGCCGCTCTCGCCGTCGGTGCGGCGGCGGTGCAGGGTGAAGGTGTCCACCGGGGTGAGGTCCCCGTGCGGGCCGTCGAAGGTGTAGTAGGTGACTCGCATCGTGGTGGTGCCGCCGCGCCGGTCGCCGGGGTCGACCTCGAAGGCGGCGAAGCCGTGGGTGTGGACGCGGTCCTGGTAGGCGGCCCACGGCGCGTCCTCGGTCAGCCAGATCGACTCCCGGTAGGGGGCGCCCGGGGCGGGCTTGTCCTCCAGGCCGATGACCACCCGGCCCTGGGGCTGGTCGAACAGGTCGTCCTGGGTGGTGGCCGCGTTTCCGCCGGCGCCGATGACCATGTGGACGGTGCCCCGGCCGGTGTCGGCGAGGCGGGGGTCGGTGCCGGTGGGCACCGGGGTGCGGGTGTCGTTGGGCAGGGTGCCGCGGACGGGGTGGGAGCGCTCGTAGTAGTGCTCGTGGCCGCTGACCACGAGGTCGACCCCGTAGGCGTCGAACAGCGGCCCCCAGGCCTCGCGCACGCCGAGGTCGCTGCCGGAGCCGTGCTTGGAGCTGGAGATCATCGGGTGGTGCATGCAGACCACGATCCAGTCGATCGCCCGGTTACTCCTGGCCGTGCGCAACTCCCGTTCCAGCCACCGCTGTTGGGCGCCACCCGAGTAGCCGCGCAGATAGGTCTCGCCGGAGTTCTGGATGGCCACGTCGTCGTTGGCGAGGCTGATGAAGCGCACCGAGCCGACGGTGAAGGCGTACCACATGCCCCGGGTCTCCTCGTCGCGGTCGGCGGCGGAGTCGGGCAGGGCGAAGAAGGTCTGGTAGCCGAGGGCGCCGATCGGGCCGTTGCCGCTCTCGTTCTCGTGGTTCCCGGCGCAGGGCATCCACGGGCGCAGCCGGGTGGAGCGGCTGTTGTTGATGAACCAGTCGGCCCAGGTGGCGGTGCGGCTCTGGCCGTGGCGGCCGCTGTAGGAGGCGTAGCAGAGGTCCCCGTTGACCAGGTTGAACAGCGGGCCGACGCGTTCGACGGCGGCGACGATGTCGGCGGCGTGCGGGGAGCCGATCTGGCTGCTCGTGTACACCGGGTACTTGCCGAGCGGTGAGGGCATGCCGTCGGGGAAGACGAGTTGGCGGCGGAGGTTGGGGGTGGCCTGGTCGCCGAAGCTGGTGAAGGTGAAGGGGGCCCGGCCGCGCGGGGCGGTGGTGAAGCTGCCGGTCTCGGGGCTCGCGCCGTCGTGGCCCGCGGTGTACAGGTAGGTGGTGGCCGGGCGCAGTCCGGTGAGCCTGGCGTGGTGGACGTACACCTCGTCCTTGCCGAGGGCGTCGCGGTAGGTGCGGGTCTCGGCCTCGACGACCCGGCCGTGGCCGCCGTCCGGCGAGCCGAGCCGGACCAGTGGGCGGCGGACGGACTGCGGGGTGATCCAGGAGACGGTCATCTCGGCGGAGGGATCGGTGCCGAACTGCAGGTGCACTCCGCTCACGCTGGGCGCCCCGATCCGGTGCGGGGTGGCCTGCAGCAGGGGGCTCGGCACCGGATCGTCCGCCGCGGCCGGCTGGGCGGCCGCACCGCCCGCGACCAGCGCGGCTCCGGCCGCCGACGTGCCCTTGAGGATGGACCTGCGTGCGATCGTCATGGCGCTCCGTCTGCCGTGTGGGGGTTGTGAACCGCAGCACTGTAGCGACATGGGCATGTAAAGGCGATCGATTTTCTGACGGATGCTCATGTCCTCGCGGCAGCACGGATACGGACACGCCCCGGCCCCGGCGGCCGGGGCTCCGCCGGGGCCGGGGCGGGCCCATGGGTCGGGGAATCAGGGGTCTGAAATCAGGGATCGGGGATCAGGGGCACTGCTTCCAGGCGAGGTGGTAGACGGTGTTGATGTTGCCGTCCGTCGAGTCCATCGCCATGAAGCTGGTGGTGTGCGCCGGGTCCGAGGTGCCGGCGCCGACGCGCAGTTCGGTGTTGACGTTGAAGTTGCGCTCCTCTCCGCAGGGAGCGAAGACCAGGGCGGCGACGTCGACGGTGTCGGTCACCTGCCAGTTGTCGTCCGTCGGGCCGTCGAAGCGGTGGCTCCGGTAGGTGGTCCCGGGATCGCCCTGGAAGTAGTAGCCGGCTCGCTGGATGCCGGTCGCCCCCGCCTCCAGGTGGGCGAAGCCGCGGTAGTCGGCGGAGGCGATCGCGTAGGTGAAGCCCTGGGGGACGTGCACGCGCAGGTCGAGCTGACAGTTCTTCCGGAAGTCGGTCGGCTTCGAGCCCACTCCCACCTGGGCGAGGTAGCTGCTGTACGTCACGGTGAAGGCGGTGTTGTCCGGCGACACGGCCACCGCGGCCGTCCCCGCCGGGCAGCCGGAGCCGTTGACCGTCGCGACGTCGATGACGATCCGGTCCGGCGGGGTCGGGAGCGAGTCGCCGCCGAAGGTCGACGTGCCGACCAGCGCGGCGGAGACCGCGGTCGCGACGGCCAGTGTGCGGAGCAGCATGGGCTTCCCCTTCGATCGTCCACGGAGCCGGGGCGGCATGGCGCCGGTTCGGACTGCACACGCCGCCGCGTCGGACTTGACGTGGATATGTCAGCACATCGAGCGCACCCGTGTACAGGGGGTGACACATGGTCACCGAATCCGCGAGGGTGCGACGACGGCGAACACCCCGACGACCTGCCGGTGCGCCGGACGCCGAGGCGACCCCGGTTCGCGGCCGAAGATCACCGAGCGCTAGGCTCGGTCTGCAACACGACGCGAAGGGGAGCTTCAGTTGGCGCGGGTTGCGGTGGTCGGCGGGGGTATCGGCGGGCTGGGAACGGCGCTCATGCTCGGTCGGCGGGGCCATACGGTCACGCTGTTCGAGCAGGACGCACGGCAGGCCGGAGAGGACCCGGACCAGGACTTCTACCACTGGAACAGGCCCCGGGTCCCGCAGGCCGTCCAGCCCCACTCGTTCCTCGCCCCCGTACGCACCGTGCTGCGCGCCGAGACCCCGGAGGTCTACGCGGACCTGCTGGCCCGCGGAGCCCGGGAGTACCACGACTTCGACTGGTTCGGTGAGCATCCGCCACACCGGGACGGCGACGACGAACTCGTCACCCTGCGCACCCGACGCATCGTCCTGGAGGCCACCCTGACCGCGGCCGTACGGCGGGAACCCGCCGTCGAGGTGCGGCGAGGCGTCCGGGTGAGCGGCCTGGCCATCGAGGAGGGCGACCCCGCCCGGGTCACCGGGGTGCGGGTGGGCGGGGAGACGCACCTCGCGGACCTCGTCGTCGACGCCGCCGGCCGCCGCTCGCCGGTTCCCGGCTGGCTGGTCGCGGCCGGATGCCGACCGCCCGTGGTCGACAGCCACCGCACCGGGATCGCCTATCTGAGCCGCTGGTACCGGCTGCGGGCCGACGGCCCGCGCGACCCCGGGGTGCAGAACGGCTCGGCCGCGGCCTTCGCGCTCGCCGGGGTCTTCCCGTCCGACAACGACACCTTCGCGGTGAACGTGGTGCTCTCCACGGGCGACCCGACCCGCGGCGCGCTCACCGACCCCGACGTGTTCGAGGCCGTCGCCCGCCGCTTCCCCGCCTGCGCCGCCTGGCTCGACCTGGACCCGGAACCGCAGTCCGCCGTCCTGCCGAGGGCCGGCCTGGACAACCGCTGGCCCTCCCTCGTCGACGGGGACGGACCCGTCGCCACCGGTCTGGTCAACGTCGGGGACAGCCTCATGCACACCAACCCCACCCTGGGCCACGGCGCGGCCCTCGCCCTGCGCACCGCCCAGTACCTCGGCGCCCACGCCGACGAGGTCGCCGCGGACCCGACCGGCTACCACGCCTGGACCGCCGAGAACCTCCGCCCGGTGTTCGACGCGCAGGTGGCGGCCGACCGCGCCACCGAGCGACGCCTCACCGAGGACGCACCGCCCCCCGACCGACGGGCCGCGGCCGTGGCCGCCTGCGCCTTCGAGGACCCCGTCGTCATGCGGGCCCGGGCCCAGGTCCGCCACCTCATGCGGTCCGCCGAGGAAGCCTACGGCTCCGAGGAGGTGGACCGGCACGTCACCGCCTGGCTGGACGCCCGCCCGGACTTCTCGCCGCAGCTCGACGGGCCGACCCGGGACCAGTGGGACGCGCTCATCCCGGCCTGAGCGGTAGGGCGTGTCCTGCGGATCTGCGCCGGATCCGGCCGGACCCGCAGGACACGCCCGAACCCGGCACCCCACGGTGTCCCGGTCGGGAGCACGGCGGCGGGGCTCCCTGGGTGACCTGCGGGCGTGGGGGCGGCGGTCCGGACGACGGGGGCCCGCATAGTCGGATGGTTGGTCATACCGTCCGATCTTGAGATGAGCCGACGATGCCCCTGCCCTGCCGGCGGACTGCCGCCACGGCCCTCACCCTGCTGCTCGCCCTCCCGGGCTGCGGCGCCCCGCAGCCACCCGAGCCGCCCGCTTCCACCACGGACGCCGCCACCCCCACCCCGACCGGGCCGAAGGCGTTCACCCTGGTGGCCACCGGCGACGTGCTGCCGCACACCGAGATCATCCAGCAGGCCAAGGAGGACGCCGGCGGCGACGGCTACGACTTCACCGCCATGCTGGCCGGCGTCAAGCCTCTGATCAGCGGCGCGGACCTGGCGATCTGCCACATGGAGACGGTCTACGGCGCCGACGGCGGCCCGTACACCGGGTACCCCTCGTTCAAGTCCCCGCCGCAGGTGGCCAAGGCGCTCAAGGACGCCGGGTACCACTCCTGCGACACCGCGTCCAACCACACCCTGGACGACGGCCCGGCCGGCATCCGCCGCACCCTGGACGCCATGGACGCCGTCGGCCTCGCCCACACCGGCTCCGCCCGCACCGCCGAGGAGGCCGGACGGCCGGCGCTGCTGCGGGCGGGCGGCGCGACGGTGGCCCAACTCGCCTACACCTACGGCACCAACGGCATCCCGCTGCCCAAGGACCAGCCCTGGGCCGTCAACCTGATCGATCGGGACCGGATCCTGGCCGACGCCCGCGCCGCCCGGGCGAACGGCGCGGACCTGGTGGCGGTCAGCATCCACTGGGGCACCGAGTGGCAGGACACCCCGAACGAGCAGCAGCTCACCCTGGCCCGCGAGCTGTCCGCCGCCGGGCAGGGCCCGGGCCGCCCCGACATCGACCTGATCCTCGGCACCCACGCCCACATCCCGCAGGCCTACGAGAAGATCAACGACACCTGGACGGTCTACGGCCTCGGCGACCAGCTCGCCGGGCACATGTTCACCTACGACGGCGCCGAGGACCCGCGCGGCAACTGGAGCTCCCTCGCCCGCTTCACCGTCAGCCCGCCGGCCGGGCCCAGGCAGCGCTGGACGGTGAGCCGGGCCGAGTTCGTCCCGCAGATCACCGACCTCGGCCCCCCCTACCGGGTGCTCGACCTGCGCGAGGCCGTCCGCCGCAACCCCGGCCGCGCCGACTGGGCCCGCGCGCTGGAGCACATCCGTACGGTGGTGCTCAGCCGCGGCGCCGGATCGGCGGGGCTCACCATGGCGCCGTCCCCCCAGCCGTAACAGCCGTCCCCCGGCTCGAACGGCCGTAGCGGCTCCGGACCGGCCTACGGCTTGCGGGCCAGCCCGCCGTACACCGAGACCTCACCGGCTGCCACGGTCGAGGGCTCGCCCAGCTCCGGGTGCCACTCGTGGATCAGGACCACGCCCGGGTCGTCCAGTTCCAGCCCGGCGAAGAATCGTTCCACCCCGGCGCGCGAGCGCACATGGACCTCTATCCCGGCCTCCGCGTAGCGGCGGGAGCCGACCGCGACCTGGTCCGGCGCGTTGTCGGCGGTGCCGGCGGTCAGCGCGAGGAAGCTGCCGGCGGGCAGGGCGTCCAGCAGCGTGCGGACGGGCGGGTGCGCGGCCTCGTCGGAGAGGAAGTGCACGATGTTGATCAGCGTCAGCGCGACCGGCTCGCCCAGGTCCAGGGTGCCGGCCACCGCCGGGTCGGCCAGGAACTTCTCCGGGTCCCGCAGGTCGCCCTCGACGTAGGCGGTGCGGCCCTCCGGGGTGCTGGTGAGCAGCGCCCGCGAGTGGGCCAGCACGATCGGGTCGTTGTCCACGTAGACCACCCGGCAGGACGGGTCGACCGCCTGGACGATCTCGTGCAGGTTGGGCGCGGTGGGGATGCCGGTGCCGACGTCCAGGAACTGGCGCACGCCGTGCTCGCCGGCCAGCCGGCGGACCATCCGGTGCATCACGGCGCGGGCCGCGGCGGCGCCGTCGCGGGCGCCGGGCAGGTCGGCGAGCAGCCGGTCGGCGACCTCGCGGTCCGCCGGGAAGTTGGTCTTGCCGCCGAGCAGGTAGTCGTAGACCCGGGCCGAGTGCGCCCGGTCCGTCCGCAGGTCGACCTGCGGCGGCTGGTCGAACTCGGCCTCCGTCAGCCAGCTGTCCGGTTCGTAGCTCTCCACTGTGCCCCCGTTCGGCGTTGGTCCGGTCCACTCAACCACACGACGTGATCGTCCGTCAGGCGGTTCCCGGTGCGCGCTGAACATCGGCGTCCGCCCCCTTCACGGCGGCAGCGAACGAGGGCACCCGCATGGCCGTCAGCAGGGCCAACGCCGGTCCCGCCGTGCAGACCGTGACGTAGCCGGGGATCACGCCGAGCCCGTTGTGGTGGCCCAGCCACTCGGCGAGCAGCGGGAAGGTGCCGCCGAACGCGGCGATGGTGGCCGCGTTGACGACACCCAGTCCGACCGCCCTGACCTCGGTCGGGAACAACAGGCCGGTGAAGACGTTGAGCGTGCCGAGCACCGTCGCCACCAGCATCCCCAGCAGCACGGCCACGACCTGGAACGGCAGCCAGCCCGCGCGCAGCCCGGCCAGCAGGATCCCGACCAGCGGGATCGGCAGCCAGAAGCCGAGCCGGGCGACCGGCAGCAGGCCGAAGCGGTCGGCGGCCGCGCCGGTGAGCAGCATGGTGACCAGCACCACGCCCAGCACCACGGTCATGAAGGAGGCTGCCTGCTCCTTGTCGATCACGTGGTAGGCGGCGGCGTACTGCGGCAGGTAGACCAGGGCGAAGTAGTAACCGACCGTGCCGCCGAGGGTGTTGAGGAAGACGGTGAGAACCGCCCAGCGGTGCTCACCGAGCATCCGCAGGAACGGCGGGCGCCCGTCCACCTCGGCCCGCGCGCGGGCGCGGTGGAACTCGGCGCTCTCCGGGGCCGCCCGCCGCACCCACACCGCGCCCAGGCCGAGCAGTGCCGCGACCACGAAGCCCCAGCGCCAACCGCCGTGCTCCAGGCCGGACTTGCCGATGGTGTGGATCAGCAGGGTGAGCACGCCGAAGGAGAGCAGCGAGCCGAGGATGATCCCGCCGTAGGACACCGAGCTGAACGCGAAGCGGTGCCGTGGCGGGGCGGTCTCGGTGACGTACGCGGCGACGCTGGGCGCCTCTCCCCCGAACGCGAGCCCCTGCACCACCCGTGCGGCGACCGCCAGCACCGCCGCCCAGGCGCCGATCGTCCGCTGCCCGGGCAACACGGCGATGCCCAGGCTGGCGGCGGCGATCACCGTCATGCCGAGGCTGAGCGCGAACCGCCGTCCCCGGGTGTCGCTGAGCCGCCCGATCAGGTAGGAGCCGACCGGCCGGGCCCCGAAGCCCACCGCGAAGGTGGCGTACGCGCCGAGGACCCCACTGACGCCTCCCTTGCCGTGGCCGAAGAGGTCGGCGGCGAAGTACGGCGCGAGCACGGCGTAGATGTTCCAGTCGAAGGACTCGACCACGGACCCCACCGTCGCCGCCGCCAACTCCCGCCGTCGGCTCCCGGCTTGTGCCGCGTCACGGGTGGGAGCGGTATCGATGCGATCTGTCATGGCGTCAGCATGGCACCGTTCGACGGGCGGCGGAATCGGGTGCGGCGGGCCCGTTCGGGCGGGTGACGGGCGGGTCCTGGCCGGGCGTTCGAGGTGGGCCCCGGCCGGGCCTTCGGGGCGGTCCCGGACGGGCGTTCGGGCGGGTACGGAATACCAATGTGACGAGTGTGACTGGCTGGTGATATTTGTGTGCGGTGCATTCGATGATCATCCGGACCTCGCGGCGCGCCCTGCCGGTCGCCGTCTCCGCCGCCACCGCCGCCGCCCTGCTGGCCGGCTGCACCAGCGGCGCCTCCTCCTCCTCGACCTCCGCGTCGGCGTCCGCCTCGGCCACCCCTTCGGCCGCCGCGACCGCGACCGCCACGCCGACCCCGACCCCGACGGTCAAGCCCACCGGCGCCAACGACCCGGCCCTCAAGGCCTTCTACGGCCAGCAGCTGGCCTGGGCGCCGTGCCAGGGCAAGGGCGACCAGGCCGGCGACGAGCAGGTCGACACCTCGGCGCTGCAGTGCTCGACCCTCAAGGTCCCGCTCGACTACACCGCCCCGGGCACCGGCACCCTGGACGTCGCCGTGGTCCGCAACCCGGCCGTCAAGCCGGACCAGCGGATCGGCTCGCTGGTCCTCAACCCGGGCGGCCCGGGCGGCTCCGGCGTCGAGATGGTCAAGGGCGGCCCAAAGCGCTTCGACGGCCCGCTGCACGACCGCTACGACATCGTCGGCTTCGACCCGCGCGGCGTCGCCGGCACCAGCCCGCTCAAGTGCCTGGACGACAAGACCCGGGACGACTGGCTCAACACCGACGAGCCAGGCCCCGACCACGGCAAGCAGCTCGCCGACGCCTGCCAGGCCAAGTACGCCCAGGTACTGCCCTTCGTCAGCACCCGCAACACCGCCCGCGACCTGGACGTCCTGCGCGCCGCCCTCGGCGACCAGAAGCTCAGCTACCTCGGCATGTCCTACGGAACCTACCTCGGCTCGCTCTACGCCGAGGAGTTCCCGGACCGGGCCGGCCGGCTCGTCCTGGACGGCGCCACCTCGCCCTCCACCTCCCTGATCCAGCACAACATCGAGCAGCAGGCCGGCTTCGAGCGCTCGCTGAAGGCCTTCGCCGCCGACTGCGCCGCCAAGAACCCGTGCCCGCTCGGCAAGGACCCCGACCAGGCGGTGCAGAAGCTCGCCGGCTTCCTCGACGGGCTCAAGGACAAGCCGCTCAAGAGCAAGGGCCGCACCCTCACCGCCACCGCCGCCTGGACCGGCGTGATCAGCCGCCTCTACGGCGGCGAGCAGGCCTGGAGCGGTCTGCGCAACGCCCTCGGCTGGGCCATGGTCCGCGGCCAGGCCGACGACCTGCTCGCCCTCGCGGACGGCTACAACGGCCGCGACAAGGACGGCCGTTACGAGTCCTCGGCGGACGCCTACACCGCCATCCACTGCGCCGACGGCGCCACCGACGTCCCGTCCGGCGACCAGCTGCAGACCGCCCTCAGCGACCTCGCCGCCAAGGCCCCGCTGGTCAGCAAGCACGACCCGATGGCCGCCCTGTTCGACCCGGACTGCCGGGTCTGGCCCTTCCGCTCCACCGAGAAGCCGCACGCCATCAAGTCCACCGCCACCACCCCGATCGTGGTCGTCGGCTCCACCGGCGACCCGGCCACCCCGTACGCCTGGTCCGAGACGCTCACCGGCGAACTCGGCAACGCCGTCCTGCTCACCCGCGAGGGCGAGGGGCACGTCGCGTACGACCGCAGCGCCTGCATCCGCGAGGCGGTCAACGCCTACCTGGTCGACGGCACCGTGCCGGCGGCGGGCACGCGCTGCAAGACGGACTGACCTCCGGGAGGAGTTCGGCGGCGCCCCCTGCTCGTGGTCGCCGCCAAAGCGCCGATGCGGTGGTCGCGATCCCGGCCGCCGAACCCGGCACCTGAACGTGGCGCCCGAGCCCGGCCGCTGGCCACGAGGGACCGGAGTCCGGGGCGGTCAGCGGCCGGGGTGGTGGACGAAGCGGTAGGTGTCGCGGTCGAGTTCGGTGACCTGTACGCCGATCGCGGCCGGTGCGGTGATGCCGGCCCGCAGAACGGCGAGCACCCGGGCGGTCAGTTCGGCGCGCTGCTCGATGGTGCGGCCGGCCAGGATCTTGACCTCGACCAGGACCACGGCCTCGCCGCTGGTGCCGTCACCGACCGTGTGGCCCCCGGCGGGGCGGAACACCGTCTTGCAGTCGGCCACCGTGGTGTCGATCACCCCGGTGATCGCCTGGTGCAACCGCGCGGCCAGGCCCGCCTGGTCGACGGCGAGGTCGGCCGAGTGGTCGACCAGGATCTGCGGCACGGGGGTTCCTCCCGGGAAGTGCGGACGGGCGCCGCCGACCCTACCCTGCCCGGCCGCCGGACCCGGGAGCGGCAGCGGGCCCCGGCCGGGGAGACCGGGGCCCTGGTGATGTCACAACCTCGTCAGCAGCCGAAGTCGATCTGGCGGAAGGTCGCGTAGTGGTCGCTGGTGTAGTAGTCCTCGTGGTACCGCTGGCCGGTGACGATCCGGCGGGCGCCACGGGTGGGCGCACCGGGGGTCACCACCGTGTACTCGTGGTAGTAGCCGGAGCGCTGGGACGGCAGCACGCGCTCCTTGTTCGTGAACACCACGCCGTCCTGACGGTACGGGAACGGCCCGCCCTTGGCGATCAGGTTGAGCGTGGTCCGCGCCTGGGAGGGCAGGGCGGACAGGCACACCTTGCCGCTCACCGCGGCGTGCGCCTCGGTGGCGACGGCGACGGGCGCGAGGGTGACCAGGGCGACGGTGGCGGTGGCGGCAACACGCTTCCACGCGCGTAGAGTTCGGGTCATGCCCCCCAGGATGGCGAGCCCCGGGGCCCGCCGGAAGCCCCGTTCGGAGTCTTCATCTCCAGTCAACTCGCCGTACCCGTTGAGGACTTGAGCGGGTCAGCGGACCACTCAGCCGCCGTCGTAGTCGGTGGCGGCCAGCACCGCCAGCCGGCGGCGCCCGGCATCGAGTACGGCGAAGCCGAGGTCCATGTCGTCCCCGTTGAACCACTCGCCGCCCGCTGTGAAGCCGTACCAGGCGCAGTCCGCCGCCCGCCGCGCCACCTCCGCCGCCGAGGCGTCCGGCCCCGCGCCAGCCAGGGCCGCGAGCGAGCGCCAGGCCGCCAGCCGGCCGTAGGCGCCGTACCACCAGCCGTCCTCGCCGCCGCCCCCGGTCGAGGCGGCGGCGAAGAGCCGGCGCCAGGCCTCCGCGGCCGTGGTCGGGACGACCACCGGGTCCTCGACACAGTCCAACGGCAGCGCGGCCAGCGTCCCGGGGAGGGCCTCGGGCGCGACCGGACCGTCGGCGTCGAACACCGCCGCCTCGACCCGGCCGTTGTACCGCCGGGCCCAGCGCTCCACCGCGGCGGTCAGCCTGGGTTCCTCCTCCCCCACCTCGACCGGGACACCGGCGCAGCCGTTGAGCGGGGCGCCCTGCGGCAGCCCGTACGGCCGACCGTGGCTGACCCCGCCGCGCCGGTAGTGCGGCAAGCCGGGCGTGCCCTCCAGCGGGTCGAGCGCCCAGGGCAGCCAGGCCAGCGGGTGCTCCGCCCAGGACGGCGAGGCCTCCGCCCAGGCCCGCGCCTCGGGCAGCTTCGCGACCGGCGCGCCGCGCAGCACCAGCTCGTGCAGCAGGCAGGCCCGCAGCTCCTCCGGCGCGGTCGCGTCATCGGGGGCGGCCTCGAACACCCCGGCCAGCGCGGACGGCCGCTGATGCTCGGCCAGCACGGCGGCGGCCCGGCGCACCGGGCGCCCGCTGCGCGAGCGGGTGGCCAGCCCCAGCCCGAGCGCGCGCTCGACGTGCACGCGCCCGGGCCGGGTGACCACGTCCCAGAGGATCCGGTCGAAGAGGTACTGGTGCTCGGCGCCGGCCCGCCCGGAACCGAAGCGGGCGTTCAGCGCGGCGCCGAACTCCGCGAGGTACGCCGTGTCGCCGCCCGCCAGGTGCGCGTCGAGGAGCCGGCACACCTCGCCCACCTCGTACGACCCGGCCAGGCCGGCCACCAGTTGCTCGATCGTCTTCGCCACGGGGGCGAAGCCTACGGTGGGTCAGCCGCGCGGCAGCACCAGGGACTGCACCGCCGGGAGCTTGCGCCAGTCGCTCGACACGATGCTGGCGTGCGCCCGGGCCAGCTGCCCGGTGCGGCCGCGCGCCTGGTCGACGGTCGGGTCGGCGGCGCTGATCTGCGGCGCGACGTTCTGGGCGTCCGTCATCACCAGCAGGTAGTGCGAGCGGTCGTACCACGCGGTGTCGACGCCGTTGAGGTAGGCGGCGGCATCACCGTCGAAGACCACGAACCACGGACGGATCCCGGCGTCCGCGCCGGTGTACTTGCCGCGCGGGTCGCCGGCCGCCGCGCCGTGCACGGCCGGGAAGAGCTGGGCCTGACCGATCCGGCCGGCCGCCGCCAGGTCGCGCAGGTGCCGCCCGTACTCGACGTCGGTGTGCAGGGTGTCGAAGGGGTTGCGCTCCTCGACCGTGCCGGGGATCGCGTAGAGCAGCACCCGCCCGGCGAGCGCCGAGCGGGTCGGCCAGTTGCCGGCCCGCACCGCCTCGTCGACGCTGGCGTACGAGCCGCCGCCGGGCTTGGCCAGCACGTCGGCCGGGCGCAGCACCCGGTCGCCGAGGTGCGCGGCGATCAGCGTGTCCAACTGGTCCGGGCCCATCCCCAGGTTGGCGGCGAAGCCGCCCTTCAGCTCCAGCTTGACCACCAGCGGTCCGGCCGCCGGGTGGGCGCCGAGCCAGACCCGGATGTCGTCGAGGCAGTGCTCCAGGTTCTTGTTGGTACCGCCGGTGTAGAGCTGGGCGGAGGTGTCGGCGGCGGTGCAGTTGTTGGAGTTGCCGAGCGGATTGGAGTGGCTGACCTTCCACTCCTTGGTGATGACGTCGGTCCAGAGGTCCAGCTCGATCATCCCGGTGCCCGTGTCCAGCCCCTGGGCGAGGTACGGGTAGGCGGCCGGGTCGTAGGTGTTGTGCAGGCCGACGGTGGTCGCCGAGCCGAACGGCAGGTCGCCCGTGCCGGACTCGGTGGCGTCCGCCGCGCCGGTCGGGACGACGGCCGCCGCGGCGGCGAGCAGGCCCGCCGTCAGGAGGCCGGCCAGGGTACGGCGTACGGTCATCGGAATCGTTCCCCCCGGGGTCGGTCGTGTCGGCCGCCCGTGCGGGCCGCCGGAGGAAGCATCGCCCTGTAGGGCGTGTTCCTCGTGAAGAAGGCACGACAATAGCGTGACGGCTTCACCACCTCCGCCCCGACCTCGGACCCGCCGCGCCCGGCGGTGACGGAGCGTCAGCGTGTCGTACCCGCGCGCTAGCGTGGCTCGCGAGCAGCGCGACGACGAGCCGGCTGAAGAGCCGCGTGAAGAGCCGTCCGAAGAACACCGAGCAGCGGAGGTACCTCATGTCCCTGGTCCGGGTCCACAACTTCTCGATCTCCCTCGACGGCTACGGCACCGGCGAGGGCCAGAGCATCGACCAGCCCTTCGGCCACGCCGCCGACCGGCTGCACAGCTGGTTCTTCCGCACCCGGACCTTCCGGCGGATGCACGGCCAGGAGGGCGGCGACACCGGTGTGGACGACGCGATGGCCCGCACCTGGGGCGACGGCATCGGCGCGGAGATCATGGGCCGCAACAAGTTCGGCCCGCAGCGCGGGCCCTGGCAGGACGAGGACTGGCAGGGCTGGTGGGGCGCGAACCCGCCGTTCCACACCCCCGTGTTCGTGCTCACCCACCATCCGCGCCCCAGCCTGGAGATGGCGGGCGGCACGACCTTCCACTTCATCGACGCCACCCCCGAGGAGGCGCTGCGGCAGGCCCGGGAGGCGGCCGGCGGCCTGGACGTGCGGATCGGCGGCGGTCCGCGCACCGTCCGGGCGTTCCTGGAGGCGGATCTGATCGACCACCTGCACGTGGTCGTGGTGCCGGTCGTGCTCGGCCGGGGCGAGTCGCTGTGGGCCGGGCTCGAAGGGCTGGAGCAGCGCTTCGACATCGAGGCGGTGAGCAGCCCGAGCGGTGTCACCCACCTCACCTTCACCCGCCGGACGGCCTGACCGGAGAGCGGGGGGGGGCCCCCCCCCCCCCCGGGGGGCCCCCCCCCCCCCCCCGCCCCCCCCCCGCCCCCCACAAAAA
>NZ_JBHVVI010000170.1:0-15477 GCF_042883685.1 Kitasatospora sp. NPDC058190 | reverse complement strand
GGAACGGACGCTTCCTTCGGACCGCCTTCCAGCGGGCCCTCCGGGCGCTTCGTTCTTTCGTGTTTCCAGCTTATCAGATGTTTTCCGCTCCGTTTTCCGGGGCTTCCTTCATCCAATTCACTGGTGTCTTTTGGGGCTTGATGCCCCGTTCGACGTTTCAAACTCTAGCCGATCCCCGCTCCGAAAAGCGAATCAGCCGCAATCCAATAAAGCGCGCACGCCGAATAAGCATCGAGCCGCACCGCGAGAACGCGAAAACGACCGGCGCGAACCGGAAGTGGTGTTTCAGGGGATTGGCCGCCCCGGGACCGTCCGCGCCGATGCGTGTCCGGTGCTCCCTGCCGAGCGACTGGGAGACAGTACCCCTACCCGGCGCCCGACACAAATTGCAGGAGCGTCCACCGCTCCAGACCCGCATCAAGGCCCGCGGGCGTCGACGGCCAGCCGGCGGCCCTGCTCCAGGAAGGCCGTGATGCCGAAGACACCACCGAGCTCACGGATCGTCCGGGTGGCACCGAACGGCGCGTTCCAGAACCCGCCCTGCCGTGGGCTGTGCGGGCCGACGTACGCGTACGGCTCCGGCTCGAACGCGTCGCCGAGTGAGACGCCGTAGTTCACTTCGTCGGCGGTCAGAGCGATGTCGAAGTGCTCGGGCCAGATGACCGGGTCCGCGTCCGGGAACAGCCCGGCCAGCGCGGCGTCGCCGAGCGCGAAGCAGTGCGCGAGCCAGCGGGCGGCGGACGGGTCCACCTCGATCGCGGTGTCGGCAGTGGTGCCCGCCCCGTCCTGGTACAGCCCGGTGGGTGCACCGACCGTCAGCCCGAGGTCCGCGCCGAGCGCGCTGCAGGTGGTCCGTTCGAGGGGCAACGCCTGCCCGGGCGCGATCAGCTCCGCACCGATCACCCTCAGCTGCGGCTCGACGGTGGTGGCGAAACCGCCCGGGCTGGCGCGCAACCGGATCGTGCCGCTGGCCCGGTACTGCGGGCCGGCCAGGACCAGTTCGGCCACCGCGTGCAGGGCGCGGCGGGTGCGTGCGATCGTCTCGCGGTCCATGAGGCCATGGTCTCCCGGCCGGGAGGCCCGCGCACGGTCCTTCGATGGGACACGGCTGTCCTGGCCGCCGCCTGACAGGTGCTCCTCCCGTCGCAGGTGCTCCGCCCGTCGACGGCCTGGGCCGACACCCCACGTGGTGGCCGCCTGCGCCGGGCCCGATGGGCGGGGCGCTCCGTCACAGGAACTGCTCGGCCCAGATGATCTTGCCTTCGGGGGTGTAGCGGACGCCCCAGCGTTCGGCGAGCTGGGCGACGAGGAACAGGCCGCGGCCTCCCTCGTCGTCCTCGACCGCGTAGCGCAGGTGCGGGGCGGTACTGCTGGTGTCGGAGACCTCACAGATCAGCGTGCGGTCGTACAGCAGTCGCACCCTGATCGGTTCGGTGGCGTAGCGGATGGCATTGGTCACCAACTCGCTGAGCACCAGTTCGGTGACGAAGGCGGCCTCGTCAAGACCCCACTCGGCGAGCTGTCGGGTGGCATCGGCGCGAACCTGGGCCACGGCCTCCGGAGCCGAGGCCACCGCCCACTCGGCGATCCGATCGGGCTCCAGCACGCGGGTGCGGGCGACGAGGAGGGCGATGTCATCGGTCTGGCGGGCGGGCAGCAGGGCGTCGAGCACGGCCTCGCAGATCTCCTGGGGCGATCGGCCGGGGCGGGTCAGGACGCTCGCGAGGACGTCCAGGCCGACACCGATGTCGCGGGTGCGGTCCTCGACGAGGCCGTCGGTGTAGAGGACCAGGCTGCTGTCCGACGGCAGTCGCACCTCCACGGCTTCGAAGGGCATCCCGCCCAGGCCGAGCGGCGGACCGGCGGGAAGAGCGAGGAGCTCCACCGTCCCGCCCGGGTGAACGACGGCGGGCGGGGGATGACCCGCCCGGGCCATCGCGCAGGTGGCAGTGCTGGGGTCGTAGATCGCGTAGAGGCAGGTGGCGCCGGTGATCGCGGGCTCACCCCCGGCCGCGGCCGCCTCCTGATCCATGTGGGCGACCAGTTCGTCCAGGTGTCCGAGGAGTTCGTCCGGCGGCAGGTCGAGGGTGGAGAAGTTCTGGACGGCGGTGCGCAGGCGACCCATGGTGGCGGCCGCGTGCACACCGTGGCCGACCACGTCGCCGACGACGAGCGCGACCCGGGCACCCGGCAGTGGGATGACGTCGAACCAGTCGCCGCCGACCCCTGCCTGGGCGGGCAGGTAGCGGTAGGCGACGTCGAGGGCGCTCTGCTCGGGCAACGCGCGCGGCAACAGGCTGTGCTGCAGGGTGACGGCCATGGTGTGCTCGCGGGTGAAGCGGCGGGCGTTGTCGATCGACACGGCGGCCCGGGCGGCCAGCTCTTCGGCCAGGGACAGCTCGTCGTCCTCGAACGGGCCCCTGTCGCGGCCGCGCCAGAAGCAGGCGATGCCCATCACCACACCCCGCGCCGTCAGCGGAACGGCGATCAGCGACGCCAGGCCGAAGTCCAGCACCGCCTGCGTCCGCTCGACGTCCTGCATGCGCCACCCGGCGTCGGTCGCCAGCTCGGGGACCAGCGCGGATCGCCCGCTGAGGAAGCCCAACGCCTGCGGGGTGCTCCCAGCCCACCGGACCAGCCGGCCCCGGGGGTACAACGGCGAATCGTCCCGGATGCCCGCGAGCGCCACCCGTCGCAGCTCCACCCTGGCACCGCCCGTCAGGGGCTGCGGCTCCTCGCCGATCAGGACGTCTTCGGCGAGGTCGACAGTGGCGTAGTCGCAGAATCCCTGGGAGGCCATCTTGGCGAGTTCCTCGGCGGTGCGCCGGACGTCCAGGGTGGTGCCGATGGTCATGCTCGCGTCGTACAGCAACCTGAGCCGACCGCGGGCGACCTCGGCCTTCCCCGCCAGGGCACGCAGCTCGGTGGAGTCACGCAGGGTGGTGACGCTGCCGGGAGGTCCTCCCCCGCTGTCGGTGGGGCGGTTGTTGACGGCCAGCAGCCGGTCGCCCACGGGGAGCACCTCGTCGGTGACCGCGCTGTCGGACAGCAGCAGTTCGGTCGTACGGGGGTCGAGGCCGAGGTCGGTGACGGCACGCCCCTCCGCGTCGGGCGGAAGGTCCAGGAGCCGGCGTGCCTCGTCGTTGGCCAGCAGGACCCGGCCGTCGCCGCTGACGATGGCCACGCCCTCGCGCACCGCGTGCAGCACCGCGTCGTGGTGCTCGTACATCCTGGTCATCTCCTCCGGCCCCAGGCCATGGGTCTGCCGCAGGAGACGTCTGCCCACCAGCGCCGTTCCGGCCGTGGCCAGGCCCAGCGCGACGACGCCGGCGCCCAGGACGACCGGCAGTTGGCGGTCGATCGCGCTGCTGACGTTGGCGACCTTCATCCCGGCGGACACGATGCCCACGACCCCGCCTTGGGCGTCCTCCACCGGGACCACCACCTGGTACTCCAGGCCGAGCGGGCCGTGCACCTGCTCGACGGTGATCTGACCCTGCAGCGACGGCCCGATGGTGCCGACGAACTTCTTGCCGATCTGTTCCGGTTCGGGGTGGGTGTAGCGGATGCCGTTACGGTCGGTCACCACGATGAAGTCGACCTTGGCATCCTTACGGGCCGCTTCGGTCAGCGGTTGCAGCACCTTGCTGGGATCGGGGCCCTGCATCGTCGCCACCAGACCGGGGCCGTGGGCGAACGCCTCGGCCGCGGCGAGCGAACGGTCGCGCGCTGCCGCGAACCGGTCGCTGCGGGACTGGATCAGAAGCGCGACGACCGCCGCCACCACGAGCAGCAGCGCGATCGACACCTGCAGGAGGAACATCTGACCGGCGACGCTGCGGATGCTCAGCACCGACCGCAGACGCCGCACGGAAGGATCCCCCGGGACCGGGCGTGGATGCTGCCACCCATGACGACCACTCGCTCGGCCCGGAGCCCGGGGGGCGGGGCCCGTGTCTCTCGCCATATCCCCATGATCCCGCCCCGGCACGAACCGGACACCGCAGACCGCGCATTCGCCCGAGCGCCCCCGGGTCCGCCGCGCCCGTCGGCCGCGGATTCGCTCCGTCCCTCCGCCCCGGCTCACCAGGGGACCGACCGGATCAGCAACAGCGCGACGTCGTCGGTGCGTTGCTCTCCGTGCCCGGCCCGGTCGACGAGCGCATCGGCCAGCCGGTCGAGCGGTTCGCCGCCGTGGCGGGCCAGCGTGGCGATGAGATCGGCCAGCGCCTGGTCGAGATCCGTACCGGGCGTGTCGATGAGGCCGTCGGTGTACAGGACCAGAGTGGTGCCGATCGGCAGGTCGACGCGGATCTGCGGGTAGTCGGCGTCGGGGTCGACGTTCAGCACCATGCCGGTGCGCGGTTCCAGTGCGCCCGCCCGACCGTCCGGGCCGTACCGCAGGGGCACCGGGTGCCCGGCGTCGGCCAGCCAGGCCTCGCGGCGGGCGAGGTCGACGCGGAGGTAGGCGCAGGTGGCCAGCAAGGCCGTGTCCAGGTCGGCCATCAGGCGGTTGGTGCGGGAGAGCACCGTGCTCGGATCGGCGTCGGCGGCGGCGAAGGCACGGACGGCGGTCCGGACCTGGCCCATCAGCGCGGCGGCGTTGACGTTGTGGCCCTGGACGTCGCCGATCACGGCGGCCACGGTGTCGGGCCCGACCCGGATGAGGTCGTAGAAGTCGCCTCCGACGTCCATGCCCTCGGTGCACGGCAGGTAGCGGGCGCTGACCTCCAGGCTCGGGACGGCGGGCAGCGCACGGGGCAGCAGGCTCTCCTGGAGGCCTTGGGCCAGGACGAGCTTGGTGTCGTACAGCCGGGCACGGTCCAGGGCCTGGGCGATCAGTCCGCCGAGTGAGGTGAGGACGGCGCGTTCCTCCAGGTCGAAGTGGTGCGGCTCGGCGAACGCCAGCACGCAGGTGCCGATCAGCCTGCGCGAGGTCACCAGCGGCAGATAGGCCCAGGCGGCCATCCCGTCCTGCGTCTCGTGGCGGTCCGGGTAGAGCCGCTCCAGTTCCGCACGGGTCTCGAAGAACACCGGCACGGGATTGGTGGACGCCCGGACACCGGGCGTGGGCTCGGTCAGCGGAGTGCTGTCGAACTGGTCGACCAAGCCGGGCGGGTAGCCGCGATGGCCCGCGATGCGCAGTCGGCCGCCTTCGGGCATCAGCACCGCCACGGCCTGGCCGCCGAAAGCCGGCACGATCTGCTCGGAGACCATGCTCACCACGTCCTGCACGGTGACGGCCTCGGTCAGCGCGCTGGCGAGGTGGAGGAGGTGGTACAGCGCTCCGGGCCGCGTGTGCACCGCCCGCTGAGCCGGTGTTCCGGTGGGCCGGTCGCGGCGGGCGATGTCGGCCCGGACGATCCGCGCGGTGAGCCCGGACGGGTCCGGGAACAGCTCGAACGACAGCCACCGGTCCGGTGGCCGCAACGCGACGAAGGAGGCGGACTGCCCGCTCATCACCGCGGACCGGTAGTGGTACTCGTACACCGGATCCCGCAGCCACGGCAGGACCGCCCACAGCCGCGCGCCCAGGAGGAGCTCGACCGGCACGCCCAGCAACTCGGCGGCGGCCGGCGTGACCGCGGCCAGCCTGCCGTCCAGATCGATGTCGCACACGCCCTCCGGAAGGCGTGCCGCCGTCGCGGTGGGGGGCGCGGCGGCACCGCTCTCGGCCACCTCGGGACGCGGGCCGGCCCGGACCGGTCGGCCTGCCCGGGCCGCGTCCGCCAGCACCTCGGCCAGGCGCGCGGCGAACTCTTCGAACCGGTCCCGTTCACCGGGCGACATCTCGGGGGGATGCGCGGCGGGCCAGAGCACGAAAACGGCCCCGTACCCGGTCCGCCGCGTGACGAGCGGAGCGGCCGCGAGGCGGAACGCGTACGGCATGGCAACCGCGACCCTCGGGTACCTGCGCGCCATGTCCTCCGTGCCGCCCACCCATACGACCCGGCCGCTGCGCACCGCCTCGGCCACCGGTACCGGTGCGGCGACGCCGATGCGCTGCCACGGCCTGGTGAACTGCCGGCCGGCCCCCAGTGTCACGGCCAGTTCGAGCACCTGCCGGTCCTCCGACAGCAGGTAGAGCCCGCCGATGTGCGCGCCGAGTCCGGCCGGCGCCGATCGCAGGATCCGCGCCGCCTCGTCGAGGCCGCGCCCGGCCGGAACCTCGGCGGCCTGGTGTCCGGGCCTCGGCGACCGATGCCACGGCACGCCCATCACGAGCACCCCATTCGAGCCGACCAGTGAACCCGTAGGCCTCCTCCCATAGTGGCTCGGCCCGCACGGTACGTCCCGTCGTTTCCGCCGGGGTCCGGCGTGATCGAGGCACCCCGATCAGTGCGTGGTGAGCAGCGGGATCCGTCACCGGGCCTCGGGCCGGGATGGAGCCGATGCCGTTGGCCTGGAGTACGCCGAACCCGAGCACCCCGACCAACCGTCAAAGATCTCGCCCGCGCGGCGATCGGCGCGGCCAGCATCACCCCGTGACCTCGAACGACCTTTCGCCGGACCTGCCGGTCTGGCCGGGCCTGTCCGTGCGGCGGCGCAACGCGACCTACCTCTGCGCCGCGCTGTTCGTGGTCGCGGGCCTGCTCGCGGGCGATGTGATCAGCGCGATTCCCGGCGGGGCCAGCTTCGTGGACGGGGCCGTGCTCTGGGCTGGTGCGCTCTTCGCTGTGAACCGGACCACCGATGGCGACTACACCGACAGCTACGACCGGCCCATCGAGCCGGGCGCGCTCTTCTGGGGCGCTGCCACCGGCGGGCTGCTGGGACTGTCCGTCGCGCACGTGCCGGCGACCCTGTGGGCGCTCGTCCCGGTTCCGTTCACCGCGCTGACCTCGTTCCTGCTCGGCAGGTCGACCTGGCAGGCCCGACAGCGGCGGATCGCGGACAAGCGCCGGGCCGCCCGGAGAGCCCGGCGGCTGGCCGAGGAGGGCGAGGTGGTCCGGGGCGTCATCACCGACCTCACGAGTTCCGGTACGAGCTACAGCGGCGGCGCGTGGGTGAAACTCACCATCCGCTACACCGCCTCCGACGGGGTCGAGTACACCGAGACGGTCAGCAAGACCTTCCCGCTCACTGACCTGCCCCGACGCGGCGCCGGCGTGACCGTTCGCCATCTTCCGGAGAACCCGCGCGACTTCGAGATCGAGGTGGACCGCGAAGAGGTGCCCGTGGATGGCGAACCCGTCGACACGCCGACGCTGGTCGGGGAGCTGGAGCGCCTGGCGGTCCTGCGCGACAGCGGGCATCTGAGCGACGAGGAGTTCGCCTGGGCGAAGGCCCGGCTGCTGAGCGGCAAGGGCTGACGAGCCGGCCCTTGGTGTGCGGCGCTGCGCATCGGAGTCGAAGCGGACCGGACCGAGGCGCCGGCTGAGCGCTTCGGTCCGTCCGACGCGTTGTCGTCCTGCGCGGCCGGCGGGTGTGTCGCTCATGGCCGGTCGGGGCGGCCCCGTCCGTCCCGACCGCTTCCTCTACGTCCTGGAGGGTGAGGGCGAGGAGCCGCTCACCCTGCAGGCCGGCCAGAGCGCCCACCACCGCGGCGACATCCCGCACCGCTGCCGCCTGGTCAGTCCCGCCCCGGCACGCACCCTGCCGGTCATCACCGCGCCCGGCCTCGACGCGACGATCGCCTTCGTCGACCCTCGGCTACGACCCGGCCGGGCTCTCCGCCGTTCGACGGAGGCCGCACCCCCCGAATGGCGGGTGGCAATTCCGGCATCTGTTCCACAATCAGGCAGGCGCACCTGAAATGTCTTGCATTCAACTAAAAAGACGTGGCCGAATCGCGCCGTTCAGTGCGGAACATCCGTCGATCCGCCCGTCGTGAGATGTACCTCACCATTCCATTCCCGCCGCCCCCGAACAGCCGCTTGATGGAGCCTCAGGTCGCCGCCCTGCCGACCCCACACGGGATCCAGGCTTGAATCTGAAGGCATACAGAGGTGCTAGCCTGTGTTTTGGGCGAACAGGGGGCCAGGCACTCCTCACTTCACGCAAGTTGACCCGTGATCAGCGGCTATCCGGAACCTTCGGTGCCGCAGCCCGGCCCTACTGATCCAACGGCCCGAAAGTGTCGCGGAGGAATCCGAATTCCGCAGACCTCCGGATCGCCGATCGCCATCGACCGATTGGGCGAGGTCGTGCGCCACGCGCCCCTCGCATGCCTCGAAGCAGGAATTGATGCCCGTTCAACCGACAGCCGAACTCATACGCTTCGTGCGCCGCAATTCACCCTTCTATGCGGAGCTGTACGCCGGTCTACCCGACCGGACGGCGAAGTTGACCGATCTTCCGGTCGTCCCGCAGGCCGAGTTCTGGCAGGCGAACACGCCTCGCGGCAACCGGCTGCTGACCGGGCCGCTGGAGGAGGCGGTGGTCTTCAAGAGCGGTGGCACCACCGGCTCGCCGAAGTTCTCGTTCTACAGCCGGGAGGAGTGGCGGGAGTTCACCACCTCGTTCGGCGCCGGGCTGGTCGATGCCGGACTGCGCCCGGGACACCGGGTCGCCGATCTCTTCTACGCGGGCGACCTGTACGCCAGCTACACCTTCATCCTCGACTCGCTGCACCGCTCGCCCGTCGCCAACGTCCGGCTGCCGATCGGCGGAGCGGCGCCGCTGGAGTCGACCGCGCAGACCCTGGAGCAGTTCGAGGCCGAGGTGGTGGCCGGCACCCCGACGACGCTGTGCGCGCTCGCTGATCACCTGCTCGCCTCCGGTCGCGAACTTCCGCACGTGGAGCTGCTGTTGTTCGGCGGCGAGGGCCTCTACCAGGACCAGCAGCCACTGCTCGCCAAGGTGTTCCCCAACGCCCGCGTCTCCTCGATCGGTTACGCCGCCGTCGACGCCGGGCTGCTCGGCCGGCCGGTGCCGGGACCGGACACCCGGGTGCACCGGGTGTTCGCTCCGGAGACGGTGGTGGAGATCCTCGACGACCTCACCGACGAGCCGATCACCAGTGAGGGCGTGCCGGGCCGGGTCGTGGTGACCGACCTGCGGCGACGGCTGATGCCCGTACTGCGCTACCCCGTCGGGGACCGCGCGGAGTGGACCGACGTCGCCGCCGGACGGTTCCGCATCCTCGGCCGGGCCCAGGAGGGCGTCCGGGTGGGGCCGGTGTCGCTGTACACCCAGGACGTGCTCGACCTCGTCCGGGCCGCCGACCCGGCCGGCCGGGCGACCGGCGTGCAGCTGGTGGTACGCCGCTGGGACGGCCGGGACGGCCTGGTGCTGCGCCTGGCCTGCGACGGGAACCCCAGCGGGCTCCCCGAGCTGGCCGCCGCCGTCGAGGCCGGGATCCACACGGCGCGGCCGCTGTACCCGGAGGCGGTCGCCGCCGGGTACGTCCACCCGCTGTCCGTCGAGTGGGTGCGCCAGCACGAGCTCGTCGTCAACGCGCGGACCGGCAAGCTGATCCGCGTCCTCGACGAACGGCCGCACTCGTGACGGCCACCGGGACGGCCACCGGGACGGCCGCGCACCGCCTGCCGCTCGTCCTGCGCAACCGGCGGTTCGGCGCCGTGTGGGCCGCGCAGGTACTCGTCCAGGCCGCCGGACGGATGTTCCAGGTCGGCGCGGTGTGGTGGCTGGTGGGCTACGCCGCCGGCACGGACCGCGGCCTCGCGTCCGGCGCCTTTCTCGCCGTCAGCACCCTGCCCGCGGTCGCGCTGGCGCCGCTGGTGGCCAGGCTCATCGCCCGCCACCCGCACCGGACGGTGCTGGGCGCCTCGGCCGCCGTCGCCGGTCTGGTCGCCCTCGGCGCGGCCGGCTGGACGTACGCCGCGACACCGCCGATGGCCGTCGCGTACGGTACCGCGCTGCTGCTGGCGGGCTGCCAGGCGGTCTTCGACCCCTGTCTGACCACGTCCGTTCCCGAGCTGGTCGAGGACGCCGACATCGAGACCGCGACCGGGTTCGAGCTCGGCACGCAGTCGCTGGCCGGGCTCGCCGGGGGGCTGCTGGGCCCGCTGGTGGTCGACACCGCGGGCATGGCCGGCGTCGTCGCCGGGTGCGCCGGCGCCTACCTGCTGGCGGCCTCACTGATCGGCGCGACCCGGTTCCCGGCCCCGGACTCACCGGCCACGGGCAGCGACACACCCGCCCGAACGCGGCCGCTGCGCCAAATCCTGTCCGAACTGCCTTTCATCCGACGGGTGTTGCTCTGCTTCACCGCGGCCAACGTGTTCACCACGGCGGTATTCGTCGTGATGCCGCTGTACACCCGGACGGTGCTGCACGCCGACGGCTCGACCGTCGCCACCCTGGAGGCGGCCCTCGGCGTCGGCACGCTGGCGGGCTCGTTCACCGGCGGCCGCCTCCCGGGCGCGCCCACCGCGGTCGGGGCCGGCTGCCTGGTCCTGATGGCCGCCGCGCTCGGCCTGCCCGGCCTCGCCGCCGGCCAGGCCGCGGCGGTCGGATCGATGGCGGTCGCCGGCTGGTGCGTGGGCGTGATCGGTGTGCGGTTCGTGGCGCTGTTCCAGCGGCTGGTGCCGGCCGAGGACCGGCCCGGCTTCTTCGCGGTGATGCAGGCGCTGCTGGGGGCGACCTTCCCGGTGTCGTCGCTGGTCTTCGGCCTGCTCGGCGACCACCTCCCGGCGCGGACGCTGTGCCTGGTCCAGGCCCTCGGCGTGCTGCCGGTCGCCGCCGCACTGTGGTGGACCGGCCGGCGCGAGCCGCGCGGCCCGGAGCCCGCGGCGGCCCCGCAGGAGGACCCGGCCCCGGCCGCGCAGCCGATCGGGGACGTGCGATGACCGTGACGATCGCTCCCGCGGCCCCGCAGGACGTCGCGCAGCTGCGCCAGCTCTACTTCGACGTCTACGGCCACGGCTATCCGGTCGCGCTCGGCAGCGACCCCGAGGAGATGCGTCGTCTGATCGCCGACCCGCACACCCACTGGCTGACCGCGCGTCACGAAGGCGCCGGCCAGCTGGCCGGGTCGGTGGCGGTGCAGACCGACCCCGGCAGCCGGATCGGCAAGCTGGTGGGCCTGGCGGTCCACCCGGAGCAGCGGGGCGGCGGGCTGGCCGGACGGCTGACCGCCGACGTGTGCGGGGACGCCTTCGCGACCGGCGCCCTGGACTCGATCTACGCGACCGTCCGGGTGGTCACCCCCGGCCCGCAGCAGGTCTTCGCCCGCAACGGCTTCCAGGCCCTCGGCCTGCTGCCGAACGCCGTCGAGGTGGCCGGGTGCGAGAGCCTCGCGCTGTTCGCCCGACACGCCGACGGCGTCCTGGCCCGGCGGGAGAGCGTCGACCTGGTGCCGGGCTCCCTGCTGCCGCTGCTGGAGGCGGCCCGGCAGAGCACCGGCGTCGAGTACGGACACCCGCGCCCGTTGGACGTCCCCGCCCTGCCCGCCGGGCAGACCGCGCCGGTGACCGCCCCGATGGAGCTGATCACGGCACGCGGCTTCGTCCGCCGCCGGTTCCTGGAGCTCTTCCCCGACCCGGGAGAGCGGTTCTTCCCGCTGCACGTCCCGAACGCCGTCCTCACCCCGCCGGACGGCGCGTTCGAGGCGTACGCCGACCTGGACCCGGTCGCGGCGAGCTGCTCGCTGGTCGCCGTGCACCCGTCCCCGGCAGCCGTCACGGGGGCGCTGGAGCCGCTGATGGCGGCCGTCACCCGCGCGGGCGCCGACTACGTCGAGACGCTGCTGCCGCTGGCCGACACCGCCGGGCTCTGCGCCTTCCTGGCCGCCGGGTTCATCCCCAGCGCCGTCTACCCGGCGATGCGCCGGATCGGCGACCGGTTCCACGACTACGTGGTGCTCTCCCGGACCAGCCGTCAGATCGACTTCAGGACCACGGCCGTCAGCGGCCTGCTCCAGCCGTACCTGCTGGCCTACCTGACCGCCTGGACCTCGACCTACCTACCCCTTCCCGAGGTTGCCCCGTGAACATCCATCTCGCGCCGGTCGAGGTTCCCGACCCCACCGCGCTCCCGCACGTCCAGCAGCTGTGCGACCTGATCTCCCCGTACGCGGCCGGGCCCGAGGCCGACGCCCTGTTCGCCGCCGCGATGGCCGAGACCAACGCGTGGCACGCGCAGCGCTCACCGTTCCTCCGCTCGCTGCTGGACGGCCCGGCGGAGACTCCGGCGCCGACCGTCGGCGAGGGGATCCGCACGCCCCTGGTGCACGCCAACTTCTTCAAACGGCACGAGGTACTCTCCATCCCACGGGAGGAGGTGTTCCTCCACCTCACCTCCTCCGGCACCACCGGCCAGAAGTCGCAGATGTTCTTCGACACCTGGACGATCCGCTCCGCGCAGCGCATGGTGGCCCGCATCTTCGACCACTACGGCTGGATCACGCCCGACCAGTCCGTCAACTACCTGCTGTACAGCTACGAGCCCGCCCCGCAGCTGAAGCTCGGTACCTCGTTCACCGACAACTACCTCTGCGACTTCGCGCCGGCGAACCACACCACGCACGCGCTGCGGCACACCGGCAGCGGCCACGAGTTCGACGTCCACGGCTGCATCGAGGCGCTGCGGCGGTACGCCGAGGACGGGCTGCCGGTACGGATCCTCGGCTTCCCCGCGTTCCTGCACTTCACCCTGGAGCGGATGCGGGCCCTCGGCCTGCCGCCGCTCCAGCTCCCGGCCGGCTCCCTGGTGCTGCTCGGCGGCGGCTGGAAGGGACACACCGACAAGCAGATCGGCAAGGACCGGTTCTACGCCGAGGTCACGGAGCAGCTGGGCATCCCCTCGGAGCGGATCCGCGACACCTTCGGCTCGGTCGAGCACTGCGTGCCGTACATCGAGTGCGGGCACCACCGTCTGCACGTCCCGGTCTGGTCACGGGCGGCCGTGCGCGACACCCGCACCCTGGAGCCGCTGCCGTACGGCGAACGCGGCTTCCTCCACCTGGTCTCCCCGTACATCACCTCGGTGCCGGCGCAGAGCGTCGTCATGGGCGACCTCGCCTCGCTGCACCCCGGGCAGGAGTGTCCCTGCCCCCTGCCCACGCCGTGGTTCACCGTCCACGGCCGCGCCGGGGTCAGTCGCAACCGCAACTGCGCGGCGGCCGCCGCCGAACTCCTGAAGGGACTGTCGTGACCACCGGACCCCACTTCTGGCAGGGCTCGTTCATCGACGACGAGGAGGCCGCCCGCCGACTCGCCGAGCTCCCGGAGCTCGCTGCCCGCACCCTCGCCGAACCCCTGTCCACCGAGCTGGTGCTGAGCGCCTGCCAGCGCCTCGCCGACGCCCTCGACACGCCGGGCGGCCCCGTCCGCGCCCGCCTGCTCGCCGAGCTCACCGGTGGCGGCTCCGACCCGGACGGGGCGTCGGCGACCCTCACCGAGATCGCCGACGCGATCGCCCGCCCGGCCCTGGAGCGAAAGCTCCGACGCGAACTCGGCGGACTGCGCCCCGAACGCCTCACCCGGCCCGACGCGCGGGAGACCACCTTCGAGGCCTGGGCGCCGGTCGGGCTGCTGGTCCACATCGCCCCGGGCAACGCGGCCGCCGTCGCACCGCTCAGCGTCATCGAGGGCCTGCTCACCGGAAACCTCAACGTGCTGAAGACCAGCGGCGGCGACACGCTGCTCGCCCAGCACCTCCTCGCCGAGCTGGCCGCCGCCGACCCGACCGGTGCCCTGGCCCGCCGGATCGTGGTGCTGCGCTTCTCCTCCGCGCGCACCGAGTGGCTGCGGCTGCTGTGCGAGCCCGCCGACGCGGTGGCGGTCTGGGGCGGCGAGGACGCCGTCCGCTCGGTCGCCGAGCTGGTCCCTGCCGGGTGCCGACTGGTCGAGTGGGGACACCGGATCTCCTTCGCCTACCTGACCCGCGACGTCTGGTCGGACGGGGTGACGCTGGACGCGCTCGCCGCCGATGTCTGCCGCTTCGAGCAGCAGGCCTGCTCCAGCCCCCAGGTGATCTACCTCGACACCGAGGACGACGGTGAGGTCTTCTCCTTCGCCGAGCGCTTCGCGGCCCACCTCGCCGACGCCTCCGCCGAGCTTCCCCGGCCCGAACTCGACCCGGCCGAGCACGCCGAGATCACCACCACCGAACTGGTCACCCGGCTTGAGGAACACCTCGGCCTCACCCGGCTCTTCGCCGCCGAGGACGGCTCCTGGCGCGTCCTCGCCGACACCCGCTCCGCCCTGGCCGCCTCGCCGCTCCACCGCAGTGTCTGGGTCAAGCCGCTTCCCCGCGCCTCCGTCATGACCGTGCTGCGCCCGATGCGCCGCTACCTGCAGACCGCCGCGATCGGCGGCAGCCGTGCCGACGTCGCCCGGCTGTCGCAGGCGGTGGTCGCCGCCGGTGTGCTGCGGGTCACCCCGGTCGGCGGGATGCTCGACAGCTACCACGGCGAGCCCCACGACGGTGTCTACGCGCTCCAGCGCTACAGCCGCCGCGTCGGCGTCCGCGTGGACGAGGCCTTTGCCACCACCGCCTGCCTCGACGACCTGGCGGCCCCGGCCGTCGTCCCCGCCGCGCCGAGCGGCCCGTTGCTGGACAAGTCCGGCGTGCAGGAGCAGCTGCGCACACTCGCGCCGGTCCACGCCCACCTCTACTTCCGCAGCGGTGGCAGCACCGGGGCCCCGGCCCTGTCGGTGTTCACCAACGCCGACTACGACACCCAGATGCGGGCCGCCGCCGACGGCCTGCTCGCCGCCGGGTTCGATCCGGCCCGGGACCGCGCCGCCAACCTGTTCTACTGCGGCGGCATGTACGGAAGCTTCATCAGCTTCTTCTCGATCCTGGAGCGCCTCAACGCCGGCCAGCTCCCGATCGCCGCAGGCCCCGACCACGCCGCCACCGCCGAGGCGCTGGTGACGTACGGCGCGGACACCGTGTTCGGCATGCCCTCCTACCTCTGGCAGCTGTTCCACTCCCAGAGCACCGTGCTGCGCGCGTACGGCGGGATCCGCAAGGTGTTCTACGGCGGCGAGCACTTCACGACGGAACAGCGCCGGGTGCTCACCGAGGAGTTCGGCGTCGAACTGATCCGCTCGGCGGCGTACGGCAGCACCGACCTGGGGCCGCTCGGCTACCAGTGCACCCACGCCGAGGGCTCGGTCCACCACGTCCTGACCGACCTGCACACCCTGGAGATCCTGGACCCGGAGGCCGACCGCCCGGTGGCCGCCGGGCAACCGGGCCGCCTGGTCTTCACCAGCCGCACCCGGGCCGGGCAGCGCCTGGAGCGGTACCAGATCGGCGACCTCGGCCGCGCGGTCGAGGGCGTCTGCCCGTGCGGCAGCCACACCCCGCGGATCGAACTCCTCGGCCGGTACGGGGACGTCGTCCGGATCGGCACGTACTTCCTCAACGTCCGGCGCTTCATCGCGGTGGCGGAGGAGGACCTCGGCTACCGCGGCGAGCTGCAGCTGGTCCTGGACGCCGGTGACGGCCGGGAGCGGGTCACCGTCCGGCTCGACGAGCGGTACGCCCCGGACGCGACGGCTGCCCGCGCCGCCTTCCTGGCCGCCATCCCCGAGCTGGGTTCCGCCGTGGCCGAGGGGC
>NZ_JBHVVI010000169.1:0-15888 GCF_042883685.1 Kitasatospora sp. NPDC058190 | reverse complement strand
CGACGTCGGCGACCTCGACGCGCTCCCCGCCGCGGTCGAGGCGGTGGCCTACTTCACGATCGCCGAGGCACTCACCAACGCCGCCAAACACAGCCGCGCCACCCGGGCCACCGTGCGCGTCACACGCGACGAACAGCGACTGTCGATCCAGGTCACCGACGACGGGGTCGGCGGCGCCGACAAGACACTGGGCAGCGGCATCACCGGAATCCGCCACCGTGTCCTGGCACTCGACGGCACCATACACCTCAACAGCCCCATCGGCGGCCCGACCACCATCGCGGTGAGCCTGGCATGCGAGTCGTGATCGCCGAGGACAACGTCCTGTTGTCCTCAGGGCTGGAACTGCTGCTGACCGCCAAGGACTTCCACGTGTGCGCGATCACCCACGACGCCCCCGGCTTCGCCACCGCCATCGCCGAACACCGCCCCCACGCCACCATCGTCGACGGCGTCGGAGTTGACGAGGCTGTGGGCCCAGATTGCGTGCAGGAACTCCCACACAGCCGCAGCCTGCTCCCGGGGCCATTCCTGCCAGCGCCCGCGGGCGAGCGAGACGCCGATCTCGTCCCGGTACTTGAACGACTCTGATCGGCTGTCGACGACGGCGCACGCGAGCTGAGGCAGGATGCGGCGCAGCACCGAGCCGTGGTCGCTCCAGTCGGGGGCCTGCCAGGTCAGCCGGAGGAGGTCAGGATCGAGCTTCACGCCCGGCACTTTGAGGAGGGCGAGCTGTTCAGCGCTGCCCCAGTGGCACTCGCAGTTGGACTCCTCGGGGTGCGCGGTCGCCCCGCGGAAGACGCGAGCGAGGCCCTCCAGGGCCGCGTCGAGGCGAAGTTCCGCACACCGGGCGTGCAAGTCGGTCATCGGCGTTCACCTTCAGGACTTCACCGGCCTGCTCCTGGCGAAGATCACTACGCTACCGGTCCACGAGCCGGTACGACCAGCAAGGCTGCCTTCTCCAGCTGGTTCGGCCGGATGCCGACAGGCGGCGTCACAAGATCGGCGATCCCGCCGGCGTCAACCCTGCTACCTCCGGACGCCCCGACCGCGCCGCCGACGCCCGGCCCCAGTCGCGAGCACAGTCCCTTCCGGCTGACCTCGGGGCCGGTCCGAAACCCCTTGGACGGCACGGGGATCAACTTGCTGAAATGGGAGACGGCCACTGTCGGAGTCGAAGGGATGCGGCGATGACCGAGATCAGACTGCAGCTGTCCGTGCGCGGCCTCACCGACACGGACCTGCCGTCCTGCGGCTGGGCCGGCTCCCCCAAGCACGTGCGGGAGCTCGTCCACCAGATCCGTCGCGCCGAGGCGGGCGAGATCGACTACCTGGCGGTCTGCACGCCGGTCGGGCTCCCGGTGGCGGTCGGCGGCATCGACTACACGGTCAAACCCGGCACCGGCACGCTCTGGCAACTCAGCGTCCACCCGGCCCTGCAGTCCTGCGGGATCGGCACACTGCTGATCCGCTCCGCCGAGCAGCGGATCGGCGCCCGGGGCCTGACCCGCGCCGAACTCGGCGTCGAGGAGAGCAACCCGCGCGCCCGCGCCCTCTACGAACGCCTGGGCTACCAGGACTTCGGCCGCGCGCTCGACTCCTGGGACGTGGAGGCCGAGGACGGCTCGCTCCAGCGGTACGAGACGATGTGCACGCTGATGCGCAAGGACCTGGCATGACGCTGGATTTCGCGGCGTTCGTCGCCGATGCGACGGCCGACCCGGCCGTCGTCGGGCTCGTCCTCAAGGGCTCCCGGGCCCACGACGGCATGACCACCCCTCACTCCGACCACGACCTCTACGTCATCCTCGCCGACGACGCGGCGAGCGAGCTGGCCGCGCTCGACGGCTACCGCTCCGCGCGGCTCGACCTGGTCGTCACCACCCTCGAACGGTTCCGCCGGCCCGCCGACTGGGAACGGTACGCCATCGCCCGCTCCCGGGTGCTGGTCGACCGCTGCGGCGGGGAGGTCAGCCGGATCGTCGCCGCGATGGGACGGCTCGGCGCCGAGGAGGCCTTCCGGTCCGGCGCCGCCCTGCTGGACGCCTACGCCAACTCGCTCTACCGCTCGGTCAAGAACCACCGCGATGGCAACCCGCTCGCCGGCCACCTCGACGCGGCCGCCAGTGTCGGGTTCCTGCTCGACCTGCTCTTCGCCCTGGACCGCCGACCGCGCCCCTACAACAAGTACCTGGCCTGGGAGCTGGACCGGTTCCCGCTGCCAGGATGGGAGAGCGCCGCGCTGCTGGACACCGTCGCCCGGATCGCCGCGACCGGCGAAGTGGCCCCGCAGCAGCGGCTCTTCGCCCGGGTCGAGGCGGCTGCCCGGACCGCCGGCCACGCGGCGGTGCTGGACGCCTGGGGCGAGGACCTGCTCCTGATGCGGCCCCGCCCGAACTCCCCGGCCCACCAGCCCTCCTGACCAGCACCGGCAGTAGCCCCAGACACCCGGTTCCCGGCACCGGCACCTGCCATCGCCGCCCACCTCGACCTGGCCCGCCCGTCTCATGTCCACCCGGTCGCGATCACCGCGGCACCGGCCTCCGAGACAGACCGCCACGCGCCGCAGTCCTCCCGCGTGCTCAGCGGATCCGCTTCCGCTGCGCTCTCGACCGGCTGCGCGGTAGTCGAGGGAGCCGCGGCCGATCCGGTCCCGGCGGGACGGTGGCCCGGGCCCGGGAAGTCGGCCGTACGAAAGCCCGCGGGCCGCAAGGCACGGCAGCGTGCGGGCGATAGCCTCCAGTGCGGCCAGTTGCGCGTTCGACGGGTCGCCACGGGCGGAGAAGTCGGGGAAGGCTACAGGGGTGGGGATGGCCATGAACGAGCGGACCGTGCCGACGCGGGGCGGTGACGATGCCTGAGAACTCGATTCCCATCGAGAACACGCCCCCGAAGCCGGAGCCCAGGCCGCGGCCCACAGCGCCGCCGCGGACGCGCAGCCTCGGCGAGATGCTCCGGCCCGCCGCCCACGTCGTGCTCGTCGTCGTCGGGCTCGCCCTCACCGTTCTCGGCTTCGTCCAGTTCACCGACACCTTCGAGGAGGCCCGCGCGTACCGCGCCACTCCGGTCTGCGCCCCGGCGGCGAAGCCCGGCGACGACTGCGTGACACTGGAGAGCGGCCGGGTGACGAAGAAGTCGGAGGAGCCGAGCTCCGACTCGACCGACTACGTGCTGACCGTGGCCCGCGAGACGGCGCCCACCGGCCGCTACTACGTCGGCAAGGCGTTCTACCGGGACGTCGACACCGGTACCGTCGTGGACCTGAAGATCCTGAAGGGCAAGGTGTTCGAGCTCAGTTACCACGGGCACCGCGCCCGGCCGCCGTACGCCCCGTACCTGGCGATCGCGGAGTTCAGCGGGCTGATCGCGGTCGGACTGGTCATGATCGTCACCGGCATGGTCGGGGACATCGAATACCTGGTGGGTATGGCCCTGGGGTACGCCGCCGGGATCACGATCGCGACCGGCATCGGCTCCATCTTCCTGATCACCATCCAGTGGCCGCTGATCGTCACCCTGGGCGTCGCCGTGGTGTGCTGGCTGATCGTGGCCGTCATCACGTACACCACCTTCGAGGAGTTCTGACCCCCGCTCCGCCGTCCCGTCCGAACCGCGCACTACGCTCCCCCGCATGACTGCTGCGGTGCACATCCCCGAGTACGAGGACGAGGAGCTGCGCGCGGGCGAGGAGCTCGCGCGCGAGCCCGCCTTCTGGCTCGCCCATCTCCTCCTGACCCTGGGCCACGGCGACGAGGAACCGGAGGCGTACGGCGTCGCGGAGGAGGCCTACGACGCCATGCTGGAGCGGCTCGGCGACGCCGAGTCCCCGGGACTGGTGCTGCGGATGCCGTTCGGCCGGGGCCACACCGCCTGCGTCGCGTACCAGAACTTCGAGGACGAGAACGTCATCGACTTCTTCGTCCACCACCCTGACTGGGGCCGGCTGGGCTTCCTCGGGCAGCACGGTCCGCACGGTTCCGGCCCCGGGCTCGCCTGGCGCGAGCTGACCGCCCTCGCGCGGAGCACCGACGACGACGCCCCCGAGGGGCTCGGCGACGAGGCGCGGCGGCTTCTGCTGCTCCTTCCGGTGCTCGGCGACGCCGACACGCCGCCGGAGGCGCAGCAGACGGTGGCCGAGGCCCTGGTCGCGGTCGGCCTCCGGGCGGAGACCGCCCGGGAGTTGGCCGCGCGGCTCGTGGACGAGACCGGGCCGGCGCACCAGCCACGGTGGAGCGTCGCGGTCGACAGTCCGATCCCGGTCTGCTCCTCGGACCACAGCCCCCGGCGGATCCCGCTCGCTCTCGGCATCACCGAGGAGCAGGCCCACGTCCTGGCGGAGGCGCTCTCGGGTAGCCGCTGAACGGTTGTCAGGTCTAGAACAAGGGAAGGGGTCTCCCACACATCGCCCACCGGGAGGCCACCCCGTGCACCTCAGGACCAGGACAGCGACCAGGACTGCCACCAGGACAGCCACCAGGACCGCAACCGCCCTGCTCACCACCACCCTCGCCGCGGCGCTCCTCGGCGCCGCCCCCGCCTGGAGCGCGCCGGGCACCGACCAACCCCGGCAGCAGGTGGAGGTCTTCGCCGAGGACGGCGGCATCTCCCGCACCACGGCGCCGACCACCTCCCCCTACGTCGCCACCCCGACCCCCGGCCTGACCACACCGAGCGACGGCGACGGCGAGGTCACCCCGCTGGTCCACAACGGCGACACCGCCACCAAGCTGGACGTGGTGGTGATCGGCGACGGCTACGCGGCCCAGGAGCAGGAGAAGTTCCGCGCCGATGCCGTCGAGAAGTGGCGCGAGATCACCGCCGTCGAGCCGTACGCCACCTACCGCGGCCTGTTCAACGTCTGGGCGGTGTCCGCCGTCTCGCCCGAGTCCGGCGTCACTGGCGATCCGGACCGGGCGACGGTCCGGCACACCGCGCTCGGCTCGTACTTCTGGTGCGACGGCGTGGAGCGGCTGCTCTGCGTGGACGACAAGGCGGTCGACCGCTACGCCGCGAAGGCTCCGCAGGCGGACCTGGTGATCGTGGTGGCCAACAGCGCCAAGTACGGCGGCGCGGGCTACAACGACGTCAAGTCCCCGCTGGGTTATGAGGGCATCGCCACCGTGGCGGGCGGCAATGCCAAGTCCGGGCAGATCGCCGTGCACGAGACCGGGCATTCACTGGGCAAGCTGGCCGACGAGTACGCGTACGACGGCCAGGGGACGTACCAGGGCGAGGAGCCCCCGGAGGCCAACCTCAGCACGCTGACCGCCGACCGGATGCGTGACCAGGGCGTCAAGTGGTCCCGCTGGCTCGGCCAGGCCTCGCCGGACGGCGGGACGGTCGGGACGTACGAGGGCGGCGGCTACTACCCGACGGGGCTCTACCGGCCGACCGAGAACTCGATCATGCGCTCGCTCGGGCGCGAGTTCAACCTGCCCGGACGGGAGGCGATGATCGCCGGCTTCTACCGCCACGCCACCCCGCTGACCAGCCCGACCTCCACCGACGCCTGGCTCACCGCCGCCGACCGCCTGACCGTCGACCTGCCGGTGCCCGGCACCGGGCTGCGCTGGTTCCTGGACGGGCGCGAGCAGCCGCAGCTGCGCGGCCGTACGACGCTCGACCTCGGGCTGCTGCACCTGACCGGCCCGCGCTCGCGGCCCCACCTGCTCACCGCCGTCGCCACCGACCCCACCCCGGCGGTGGCGGACCCGGCGCTGCGGACGGGGCTGACCGGCAGCCTGTCCTGGCTCGTCAGCCGATAGACACCGGAGCCCAAGGGGCGCAGGAGGCCGAGTCCGGCGACAACTCCCGTTCACTACGGTCGCTGACGGGCCAACACGGCGAACGGAACCGGGCCCGGCGGCGGAGTGCTGCCGGGTCCGGGCCGCCTACGTCGCCGGCCGGCGCTGCTCCGGCCCCTGCGGCGGCCGACGGCGCAGCGGTGCCAGTTCCCGCTCCAGCGTCCGGACGTCCCGTGCTATCCGCGCCGCGATCTCCCTCGGCTCGGTCTCGCTCGGCAGTCGGCGGGACCAGGAGCGGGGCTTGGCCGGACCGTCCTGGACCATGTGGAAGTTGAGCCGCACCACTCCTGCGACGTCGACGAGGCTCACCAGGATCCGGGTGTCGGCGAGGTCGAGGGTGACCTCGTTCCCGATGCACGAACAGGCCACCAGGCCCTCGATGCCCTCCTCCGCCAGATACCTGGCCAGCGGAACCGCTCTACCCCGGATGAGAAACGGACGTGCCACCGGACGACCCACCGGACCCGCCTCCTCTCACCGCACGCGTGCGGCCCCGGCCGCGGCGCAAGCGCACCGCAACTGACCGGGCCCGCCCATGCTCCACCACGCCGGCGTCGAGCGCCAAGTCCGTTTCTCATCCGGTGACTTGGGCTTGAGCACCCACCCGGCGCACCGGCGCACGCCCAGGCGCATCCGGCGTCCTGGGGGCGTCCGGAACCGAGTACTCCTACTCATGCGCCCCGGGCCCCGCTCCGCCGGGCCGGCGGTACGGGCCAGCCACCGGCCGACGCCACCGCCGCCTTCCGCCTTCGCCGGCTGCGGGGGCCGTCACAGCCCCGCTCGCGCTCGACCCCGTCGCAGGCGCGGTGCTGCTGCTCGCGGCATGGAGCACGGCTCCCGTCACTCGGACGATCGCCGACATCACCCTGGCGGTCATCCCGTTCAGCATGGGCCTCGCCACCCTCCGACCCCGCCCGAGCGGCGCCGCCGCCGACCCCGGGGCATCATGACGGAGGAACGCCGCCGTTCACCGAGCGTGACCAAGCCACGCGACGGCGGCCGGCCAGCGAAGGAGGTCCGCCGTGGCCGATCCCGCGAAGTCGTCCCACCGCGCACGACGGCCGGCACCCGGTGTCATCGCCACCGACGTGCCCACCCGGCTGGACCGGCTGCCCTGGTCGCGCTGGCACTGGCGGATCGTGATCGGCCTCGGCACGGTATGGATCCTGGACGGCCTGGAGGTGACGATCGTCGGCAACATGGCCGGCCGGCTCGCCCAGAACGGCAGCGGCATCGCCATCACCACCACCCAGGTCACCACCGTCGCCGCCGCCCTCTACGTGGCGGGAGCCTGCACCGGCGCGCTGTTCTTCGGCTGGCTGACCGACCGGCTGGGCCGCAAGAAGCTGTTCATGGTCACCCTCGCCGTCTACCTGGCGGCCACCGCCGTCACGGCCCTGTCCTGGACGGCCTGGTTCTTCTTCCTCTGCCGCTTCGTCACGGGCTTCGGCATCGGCGGCGAGTACGCGGCGATCAACTCGGCGATCGACGAGCTGATCCCGGCCCGGGTGCGCGGCCGGGTCGACCTGATCATCAACGGCAGCTTCTGGGTGGGTGCCGCGATCGGCGCCTTCGCCTCGATCGCCCTGCTCGACACCGCGCTGTTCGCGACGGACGTGGGCTGGCGGCTCGCCTTCGGCATCGGCGTGGTGCTGGGCCTGGTGATCCTGCTGGTGCGCCGGCACGTCCCGGAGAGCCCGCGCTGGCTGTTCACCCACGGGCGGGCGCTGGAGGCGGAGCAGGTGGTGATCGAGGCGGAGCAGGCCGTCGAGCGCGAGAGCGGTCGGCCGCTGCCGGCGGCCACCGGCGAGCCGATCCTGATCCGCGAGCGCGCACCGCTGGGCTTCGACACGATCGTCCGCACGGTGATCGCCCACCACCCGCGCCGCACCGTGCTCGGCCTGGCGCTCTTCGTCGGCCAGGCCTTCCTCTACAACGCGGTGACCTTCGGCTACGCCACCATCCTGACCACGTTCTTCGCCGTGCCGGAGGGTGACACCGGCTACTACTTCGCGGTGATCGCGGTCGGCAACTTCCTCGGTCCGCTGCTGCTCGGCCACCTCTTCGACACGCTCGGCCGCAAGCCGATGATCGCCGGAACGTACGTCGGCTCCGGCGTCCTGCTGTTCGCCACCGCCGCCCTCTTCCAGCACGGCGCGCTCTCCGCCGCCACCATGACGGCCTGCTGGACGGCCGTGCTGTTCCTGGCCTCCGCCGGGGCCAGCGCGGCCTATCTGACGGTCAGCGAGATCTTCCCGCTGGAGACCAGGGCGATGTCCATCGCCTTCTTCTACGCCGTCGGCACGGCGGTCGGCGGCATCAGCGGCCCGCTGTTGTTCAACGGCCTGGTCAGCAGCGGCAAGGTCTCCGACACCGTGCTCGCCTTCTGCATCGGCGCCGCGCTGATGACGGCCGCGGGCCTGGTCGAGGCGGCCATCGGCGTACGGGCGGAGCGGCGCAGCCTGGAGTCGCTGGCTGCGCCGCTGAGCGCCGTCACCCCACCCGAACGGACGTAGGGCGTGTCGCGCGGATCTTCGCCGGGTCCGCCGAGACCCGCAGGGCGCGTCTAGCGCAGCACGCCGCGCACGGCCTCCGGGTCACCGGGCGCGAGCGGGCCGGTCGGTTCGGCCGTCAGCGACTTGGCCGTGGCCGGCGGCGGGGTGACGTACACCGGGGTCGGATCGGACTCGGGCGCGCAGGTCTTGGCGATCCGTCCCTTGCCCTGGGGCAGGCTGCCGTCGCGCAGGTAGGCGGTGAAGGTGTCGTCCAGGCAGGCGTTGCCGTGGAAGAGGATCTCGTGGAAGCTGCCGCCGTTCTGGACGACCAGCTTGGAGCCGGGCAGCGCGTCGTGCATGGCGAGGCCGCCCTCGTACGGGGTGGCGGCGTCCTCGGTGGCCTGGAAGAGCAGGACGGGGGGCAGGCCCTTGCCGGTGATCTTCAGTCGGCCCGCCGGGTTGCCCTGGTAGGGCCAGAACATGCAGGCGGCGTTGTACCACATGTTGTTATAGGTGTAGAAGGGCGCGACCGCGTTGACCTTGGCCTGGTCCTTCTTCCAGAACTCCCAGTCGCGAGGCCAGGCGTTCTCGGTGCACTGGGCCGCGTTGTAGGCGGGGAAGGTGCCGTCGTCGGTGCCGGGGGCGGCGTACTTGTTGTAGGCGATGGTCAGCGGCCGGGTGTCATGCTGGGTGAGGTAGGCGGAGAGCACGGTGGCCATCCGGGGCCAGCGCAGGAAGTTGTAGCCGCCGCCGTAGAAGGTGTCCTCGAATTCGGCCGGGCCGATCTTCCCGGGTGCCGGGGCGGCGTCGGCCGGGGTCTTCCGCAGCGCGTCCTCGACCTGGTCGTAGGCCTTCTTCACGGCCTCGGCGTCGGCGCCCAGGTGGTAGACGGAGTCGGCCTTGGCGGTCCAGGCCGCGAACGCGTCGAAGCGGCGCTGGTGTTCCTTGTCCTGCAGGATGTTGTGGTCGTACCAGCTGATGGTCGGGCCGACGATGCTGTCCAGCACCATCCGCCGCACGTGGGAGGGGAACAGCTGGCCGTAGGTGGAGCCCAGCGAGGTGCCCCAGGAGCCGCCGTAGAAGTTGATCTTCGGCACGCCGAGCGCCCGGCGGATGCTGTCCATGTCGCGGGCGTTGTCGACGGTGGTCATGTGCGGCAGCAGCCAGGACCAGTCGGCCGCGCAGTCGGCGGCGTAGCCGGCCGCCTTCTTCAGCCAGGCCTTCGAAGTCCCCTGGCTCAGCTGGTAGTCGGGGCGCTCGGCGTCGAAGTAGTGGGCGTCGCAGACGACATGGGGGTCGCTGGCATTGGTGCCGCGCGGGTCGAAGCCGATCCAGTCGTAGGTGGAGGCGACGTCGGCAGGGATCTGCCCGGAGATGTAGGCCGGCATCCAGAGGCCGGAGTCGCCGGGGCCACCGGGGTTGAGCAGGATCGGGCCCTGCCGCTTCTCCTCGGGGGCGGTGGCGGGGAGGCGGTTCAGCTTGATCTTGATCTTGCGCCCGCGCGGGTCCGCGTAGTCCACCGGCACGTCGAGCATCGCGCACTGGAGTGCGGGCGTGGCGGCGTCGTTGCAGGAACTCCAGACGAGCTTCCCCTGTCCGGTGTCCACGAGCTCGGCGGCGTCCGGCCCGGAGGCGGCGGAGGCGGAGGTCCCGCCGAGGGTGGCGACGGCCGCGGCGGCCGCGAGAAGGGCGATGGCTTTTCTCATGGGGAGCATGATGTGACATGTGCAATGGCACATCCAGGGGGCGAACCGGACTTTACCAAGCTTTGACCCGCCGTCGGGATCCGACCATCCGTCACCTCCGCACTCCGGCGCCGGAGCAGCCATGCGGCGAAGGCGTTCCGCCGCCGCACCGGACGCACATCCTGCAGCTGCGCCGCCGGATCACCCGGGCTCAGCTCGGCGACCGCTCGGTTAGGCTGCCGCATGGCCCGTTTCACCCTGACCCGCCGCTCCCCGCTCCCACCCGCCGACGCCTGGGCACGGCTCACCGCCTGGCCCCGGCACGGCGACCGGGTGCCGCTCACCCGGGTCGGTGTGGTGCGCGGTACCGGCCGGGCGGTGGGGGACGTGATCCTGGCGCGGACGGGCGTCGGGCCGGTGCGGTTCGACGACCCGATGGAGATCACGGCACTGAGCGAACCCGACCTGTGCCGCCTGGAGAAGCGGGGCCGGGTTGTCCGGGGCCGCGCCGAACTGCGGGTCCGCGCGGTGGGTGCGGGCAGCGAGGCGGTCTGGGCCGAGGAGCTGCGGATCGCCGGCCTCCCCCGGCTGTTCGACCCGGTGGTGGCGTTCGCCGGGCGGGTGGTCTTCGGCCGGGTGCTGGACCACCTCCTGGCCTCGCCCACGGACTGAGGGACCCGCCCGCCCAGGTACGGCTGGCGCACGTGGCAGCACCGCTCCCCCTCGGCCGTGATCCGGTCCTGACCGACCAGCTGGTCCGCCACCGCAGGGCGGTCGCCGGCTCCGGGCCGTCCCCGTCGCCGCCCCCACGGCTCCGGCCCGGCCTCGCCCCGGGCAACCGCCACCGCGAAGCCGCGCCGGCCCCGCGACGGGCCCCGGCCCGCGCTACCGCCCGCGCAGCCGGCGCACCAGGTCCCGGGCGGCCCTCGGCCAGTCCGGGTGCTCGAAGGCGAAGCCCGCGTCGAGCAGCCTGGTCGGCACGACGCGACGGCTCTTCAGCAGCAGCTCGGTCTCCGAGCGCAGCGCGAAGGCGCCGAGCTCGGCCATCCAGCGCGTGGCGGGCAGGGCCAGCGGCACGCCCCAGGCCGTCCGCAGGTCGCGCATGAACTCGCGCTGGGGCAGCGGGTTCGGGGCGGCGAGGTTGACCGGGCCGGTGAGGTCGTCCCGGGCGACCAGGAACTCGACGGCACGGACGAAGTCCCGCTCATGGATCCAGGACACGTACTGCGCGCCGCCCGCGATCGGACCACCGGCACCGAGTCGGGCCAGCCAGGAGAGCGCGTCGAAGGCTCCGCCGCGCTCGGGCCCGAGGACGACGGCGGTGCGCAGCGCGAGGCGGCGGGTGCGCGGGGTGTCGGCCTCCGCCTGGGCACCCTCCCAGGCCCGGGCGATGTCGATGCTGTACCCCCAGGAGGCCGGGGCGCCGGGCTCTCCGCCGCCGATCCGCCCGCCGAGCTCGTCGTTGGGCGCGTCGTAGCGGTGGGCGTACACGGTGGCGGTGCTCATCTGCAGCCAGACGGCGGGCGGGCGGCGGGCGGCGGCGATCGCCTGGCCGACGGCCCGGGTGGAGAGCACCCGGGAGTCCATCATGGCTCGCCGGTTCTGCTCCGTGTAGCGGCAGTTGACGCTGCGCCCGGCCAGATTGACCACCACGTCGCTGCCGTCCACCTCCGCCGCCCAGGCCCCGAGGCTCCGCCCGTCCCACCCGACCCGGCGAGGCCCGGCGGGCCTGCGGCTGAGGACGACGACCTGGTGTCCGGCGGCCGTCAGGCTGCGGTCGAGCAGGCTCCCGAGCGCGCCGGAGCCGCCGGGAATGACGATCTTCATGGGTTCCCCCTCATTTCCGGCTTCGAGCCTAGCGCGGCAATTGAACACGTTCAAATCCGCCTCGCGGGCAACCGCCAGCCGCCGACGGCGGACACCGTCGCGCCGAGGAGCGCGCCCCGGGCGTCCTGGTCCGCGAGGTCTGACGGACCGTTTTCGGTCAGATGTGGCGATCGTTCGATCCGGATCTATCGGGTACCTGATCACCGCCGCTAGGGTGCGGCGCGTCCCCGTTGTTACGCCCTCCCGTGCCGCTCCGACGGCGGGGAGACGACCGATCGGAACGATGTCGCCGTGACCAGGATCCTCCGCCAGCTGATGACCCGCTCCGGAAGGGTGGCCGCGACGGTCGCCGTGCTCGCGGCCGCCCTCACCGGTACGACGGCCGGCACCGCCTCGGCGGCCGGTGGCTGGAGCTGCTCCGGGGCACCCGTCCCGAACGGCTACGTCATCACCATGTACAACCCCGGCGGCTGCAACAACCACGGCGCATGGTTCCAGCAGCCCGCCCAGAACCGCCTGTGGACCTGCTCCGGCTCGCCGATCGTCTCCGGCTACGTGCTGACGAACTACGACTCCCGGGGCTGCAGCGGCGTCGGCGCCTGGTTCCACGAGCTGGTCCGCAACGGCGTCTGGACCTGCCCGTACTCGCCCATCCCGGCCGGCTACCGCAGCACCACCTACGACGCCCGCGGCTGCGGCGGCCTCGGCGCCTGGCTCACCGTCAAGGCCTGAGAAGCGGGCCCGCCGGCGGCGGCTGCCCCTTGGTCGTCCCCCGTGCGGCCACCGACGGCGAGCTCCTGGCGCCCGGCCTTCGCAGCGGCGACGCCGGCTCTCCGGGCACCCCCGGAGACGTGGCACCCGGGATGCGCCCAACCGGGAACCGCCGCCGTCCCGCCTGCCACTGCGCGCGGCGCACCCGCCCTCCCGCCGGGCGCACCGCGCGGAGGGTCACTCCGTCGGGGCGGCGGCCCGGGCGGTGTAGCCGCCGATGAGGTCGTAGACGTCCTCACGGCCCTCGCGGCGCAGCAGGCCGGCGGCGATGGAGGAGCGGCTGCCACCGGCGCAGTGCAGGACGAGGCGGCGGTCGTCGGGCTGCTCGAAGACCAGGATGCTGATCGACTCGGGCGTGTGGCCGGAGGTCTCCATGATCTGCGGGGTGACGTCGCCCGGTTCGATCCGCTCGCCGTCGACGAGCTTGCGGATCGGGTACTCGGTCTCCGACCCGCGCCCGTACCCGATCCAGGACGAAGGGGTCGAGCGCCCCGCTCGACCTGGCCGTCACGGGCGGTACGGGCTCCTACGCCACCGCGCGCGGCACCGTCCGCTTCTGGGACATCGGTACGCCGAAGGAAAGGGCGCGGGCCGAGATCCAGCCCCGATTCCGCAGTCCGCAGGCCGGGCCGCCACCCTCCGGCGACGCACGGGAACGACGCACGGGAAGACGGCCCGGCCGACTTCCCGTGCACCACCCACGAACGGCTCCCTCGGTCAGTTCTTCGCGTCGGAACAGAACTCGGCCTCCAGCTCCTTGGTGAAGACCGAGATCGGCCCCCACGCCTCACCGTTGGCCCAGTCGCCGTTGACCTGGGTGGACATCAGGTGGCGGCCGCCCCGGCTGCCGAAGGTGTAGGACCAGGAGCCGTTGATCGCACCGCCCATCCCCCACACCTCGCCGCACGACAGGGTGATCGACCCGACTCCCAGGCCGTAGTGGGAGTTCGGGACCCACCCCGCGCCCGCGCTCGGGTCCTTCATGGTGAACATCTCCGCCATCTGGGTGGGCTGCAGCAGGCGGCCGCCCAGCAGGGCCTGGAAGAAGGTGCTCAGGTCGCCGACGGTGGAGATCATGTCCCCGGAGCCGTAGCCCCAGGACGGGCTGAGCTCGGTGACGTCGTAGACGGGCAGCGTGGGGGCGTTGAACGGGCCGAGCTTGGAGTAGAAGCGGCCGTGCGGGCCGCGGATGCCGGTGTCGTCGGCGGCCGGCTCGTAGGTGCTCTTGAGGTGCAGCGGCTTGGCGAAGCGGTCGGCGATCTCCTGGGCGAGGCTGTGACCGGTGGCCTGCTCGACGATCATCGCGGCCAGCACGTAGTTGGTGTCGGAGTACTCCCAGCTGGTGCCGGGCGCGAACCGGGGCTTCACGCTGAGGCCGAGCTCGACCAGCTGGCGCGGGGTGAAGGTGTCGAACCGGTGCTGGAGGAAGGGCTCCCCCTGGAAGTCCCGCTGGGCCACGTCGGACATGGCGATGTTGGCGATCCCACTGGTGTGGTTGAGCAGCTGGCGGATGGTGACCGCCGACCCGTCGTAGCCGTTGCCGTCGACCAGGCGGGGCAGCCACTGCTCGACGCTGTCGTCCATGCTCAGTCGCCCCTCGGCCTCCAGCTGGAGCAGTGCGGTGGCCACGAAGGTCTTGGTGGTGCTGCCGATCCGGAACCGGTCCTGCGGGCGGAACTCCTGACCGGTGGTCAGGTCGGCCGTGCCGGACTGGCCGTACCAGGTCGAGCCGTTGTCGCGCACCTCGGCCGTGGCACCCGGCAGGCCGGCGCCGGTGACCGCCTGGTCGAGCGCGGCCCGGAGGGCCTGGTGGCCGCTGTGCCTGCCGTGGTCGCGCTCAGCGGCGGAGGCGGTCGGGGCGGCGGAGGTGAGCAGGGCGGCGGCCACAACGGTGGCGAGGGCGGTGCGGGCGGTGGTCTTCATGGCGGGTGGTCCCCCTGGGTCGATCGGGCTTTCGTCGTCGGTGAAAAACGTACGGCCGAATTCGGGGATCCATCAACATCTGATTGCCTCAACCGCGCCATAACCGCAGGTCAGTGACGGTCAATCATTGCAATGACGATGCCGACGAATGCAAACACGGTTGCAACCGTCGCCCGCATCCGGATACTCGTCCCGAGGAGAGAGCAGAGGAGCCACCCGTGCCAGGTGCCAGGCTGAGCCCGCAGGACCGTCTCGCGATCGCGACCGGTCTCGCCAAGGGGCTCGACTACGCCGCGATCGCCCGGCTGATCGCCCGCCCCACCTCCACGGTGACCCGGGAGATCGCCCGCAACGGCGGGCCCGGCCGCTACCGTGCCGAAACCGCCCAACGCGCCACCGCCCGCCGGGCCCGCCGCCGCCCAGGCCTCCCCCGCCCTACCGGAGGCGGCACCGGTGTCCCGGACGGGCGCGACCCGGCGGCCATCGCCGACTTCGCCGGCCGGCTGGCCGACCTGCTGGTGCAACTCGGCCTTCCCCGTATGGTGGCCCGGGTGCTCAGCTGCCTGTACGTCACCGACAGTGGCAGCCTGAGCGCGGCCGACCTGGTGCAGCGCCTCGGCGTCAGCCCGGCCTCGGTCTCCAAGGCCGTCGGCTACCTGGCGGACCAGGGGCTGATCCACCGCGAGCGGGACGGGCACGGGCGCCGCGAGCAGTACACCATCGACGGTGACATCTGGTACCGCTCGATGCTGGCCAGCGCCCAACGCAACGCCCTGCTCGCCGAGTTCGCCCGCACCGGCGCCGACCTGCTCGGCGCCGCCACCCCCGCCGGGCAGCGGCTGGACACGGCGGCGGACTTCCTCGCCGAGATCGGCACCGACCTGGTCCGCGCGGTGGAGCGGCGGCGCTCCGGCACCGGGATGTCCTGAGGCCCGCAGTCGTCCGTGTCCTTCGCCCGTACTCGTGGCCTGGGAAGCCGTCGTCGACGCGATCACGGCGGGGGCGTGGCCGCGCGGAACGGCCGTTTCTGGCGGGCGACATGACGATCGGTCGGCGTTATGTCGAGGTGAGAGGAGACGTTCAGGGGGGGTGGGCGGCGTGGCAGCAGAGCATCGGCCCGGAGACGGCAAGCAGCCGATCGGTGACCGCATCGTTTTCGCGATCCTGGTGGTGCTGGGAATGCCTTTCGCCGTGTTCTTCCTGTGGCTCCTGGTAACCACCGTCGGCTCGTGGGACGACGGCACCGGTCCTGGGCCGCACGGCCACTAGTGAGCTGGTCCGGAGATTTTTGAGCAGTAACGGCAGATCCGTTCGATGATCTGGTCCGCGGTCTTGGTCCATTTGAACGGGCGGGCGCTGTCGTTCCAGTTCTTGATCCAGTCC